>JAOTSL010000017.1 GCA_029864945.1 Gammaproteobacteria bacterium | reverse complement strand
TATGGTATACGGCGCAACTGGTAGCCTCGATTTATCCGAAATTAGCCAACATATTTCAGGGGTAAAAGAAAAGGACCTGGTTTTACTGCTTGGTGCGGTATTTATAATCGTTGGTCTCGCCTTCAAACTTGGTGCTGTCCCTTTTCATATGTGGGTGCCAGATGTTTATCATGGTGCACCTACAGCAATGACTCTTTTTATTGGTACAGCGCCTAAAATTGCCGGTTTTGCAATGGTAATGCGGTTACTTGTTGAGGGCATGGGTGACATGCACTTTTACTGGCAGGATTTTCTAATCGTCTTGGCCGTTATGTCTATGATTGTTGGTAATGTTGTCGCCATTGCGCAGACAAATATCAAGCGAATGCTGGCGTACTCTACAATTGCTCATATGGGGTTTTTATTCCTCGGTTTACTTTCCGGAACTGCAGAGGGATATTCTGCAGCCATGTTTTATACTATTTCCTATGTAATTATGGGGATGGCGAGTTTCGGGATGATTATATTGCTGAGTCGTTCCGGTTTTGAAGCAGATAATCTGAGTGACTTCAAAGGCCTGAACGAGCGTAGTCCATGGTATGCTTTCATCATGTTAATCGTCATGTTGTCTATGGCCGGTGTACCGCCAGCGTTGGGATTTTACGCGAAACTGGCTGTTTTAGAGGCAGTTGTAAATGTTGGACTCATTTGGCTCGCCGTTTTAGCTGTTATATTCTCAATAGTTGGTGCGTTCTATTACTTAAGAATCATCAAACTAATGTACTTTGATAAAGCAGAGGATACTAACCCTATCGAAGCTACCCCTGACATGCGGGCAATATTGAGTGTAAATGGCGTCATGATACTTGCCTTGGGTATTTTCCCTGGTGGATTGATGGCATTATGTGCTAACGCCATCTCTATTGGTTAGAATACTAGTCTAAGCAATGATTAAAATTAAAAAGCCGGGTTTACCCGGTTTTTTTCTGCAATAAACTCTCTTTCCCAGATATTCCATTATAACTTCCTGTGATCTCTCCAGTTTTTTGTAGTTATTCCGATACAATGAACGGTACCTGCGTGATATGCATATCTATCTTAATGTTAATAAAGTTAATTAAAACAGTAAGATAAATGTTCCCGACTATCTATATTTTTATGCGCGCAGTTGGAGTTGAAATATTGGGTATTCAGGTATTAGCTAACGGTACGCATCTAAGCGGTTAAAAAAACTAGTGTCAGAACAGAGCGAAAAAATTTACGAGTTAATAAAAGAAGAGCTCCTGGGAGGGAAGATTAAACTTCCCGGCTTGCCTGATATTGCCCGAAGAGTGCAGTTGGCGATAAATAATCCTGACTACAATGCATCCGATATCGCAAAAATTGTTCAAACAGACATCCCTTTATCAGGACGTATTATTCAGGTTGCCAATAGCCCTTTATACCAAGGTGTTACGCCGGTCGAAAATTGTCAAACAGCAATTACCCGTTTAGGAATGAAAGTAGTAAAAAATCTCGTTACCAGTTTTGCGGTTCGTCGTTTATATAGTGGCAAGTCATCGCTGGCGAGAAAAAAAATTGAGCAGCTTTGGAAGCATAGTGTAAAAATAGGCGCTATTAGTTTTACTCTTGCCAGAATAACACCGGGATTTGACCCAGAGCGAGCAATGTTAGCAGGATTAGTTCACGGTATTGGTGAGTTATTGATATTGGATTATGCAGAAAAAAATTCAGGGTTACTTAAAAACGAAAAACTATACAAAGAAGTTATTCAGCGATACCAGCACAAAATTGGCGCGGTGATATTAAAGCAGTGGCGATTTGATCAGGCTTTAATTCAAGTGGCGCTGTCTTCTGAAGACTGGTTTAGAAACCCTTCACTTAAGCCAGACTATGCTGACGTAATTATGGTTTCTCATATAGAAGAGCGGTTGATAAAAAATAATTTACCAGCGGAAATCAAAAATTACAAAAACCTTCCAGTATATGAAAAATTTCCCGTGTTCAAATTAGGCGATAGTGCTCACAAAGAGTTGTTAATGGAAGCGCAGGATGAAATTGCTGAGCTTCAAAAACTATTAAGTTAGTGCTGTATTTTACTCTTTTAAAGATAAGTAAATTTTAATGTAATTTCCCCAGCGTTCAGTTGGTATTTTTTTATTATCGACCGCATCGATAATTGAACATTCAGGCTCGTTTATGTGGCTGCAATTGCTGTATTTACAGGTGCCAAGGTAAGGCCTAAATTCTCTGAATCCCCACGCTACATTTTCTTTTTCCAAATGCCATAAACCAAAATCTCTGACTCCAGGTGAATCAATAATAGCGCCTGATGCGGCCAGATGGTACCACTGAGATGCGCTGGTTGTATGTTTTCCGAGTTTTGATATTGTGGAAAGCTCACCGATTTGAATTTCAATATCAGGTAACAAGGCTTTTATAGTTGATGACTTTCCGACACCCGATTGACCGACAAGGATAGAGACTTTGTCGTGAAGTATATGCTCAATCATGGAAAGTCCCTCTCGGGATTTTGTAGCGACAAAAATAATGTTGTAACCAATATCTTCATAATAAGATAATGAATCTTTTAGTGTCTTTAACTCATCAGGGTTTAGTAGGTCTATTTTATTGATGACGATTATTGGGTCAATCTCCGAGAGCTCAATTGCTACGAGATAACGATCAATAAGCACGGTTGCCAGGGTAGGCAAGATGGAGCTCATTACTAATATTTGATCTATATTCGCGGCAACTGGTTTTGTGTTGCCGTTAAAATTCGGACGTTCCAGTAATGAATCACGCGCCAATACTGCAGTGATGACTGCATCACCGTGTTCAAAAGTTTCAAATACGATTTTATCACCGACTACGATAGCGCCCAGATTTTGTCTGGCAAGGCTTTTGAAACGTTGCTTGTGATCATCTTCCACAATAAACTGGGTACCAAAACTAGCAACTACAAACCCATTATGTGATGTAGATTCGGACGCCTCATCACCTGTTTGTAGCTTTTTTAGTTTTTTCTCTGCCCGTTGTATTCTTTCATCCTGTATTTTCTGGGCGCGCCATTCTTGCTTTTTTGATAATTTTCTTTTGCTCATGCGATGTGGTTTTTATATTGGTAATGGGTAAAAACTAATGTAAAAATTGGCATATGTTTTACTTTTATATGAAGAGTTTTATCATTTAATTAGATAGCAGCTAGTTCGTAATGCCACAAAATCCGTGATTTAGCTTATAATTAACGCCGTATCATTATATATTAACGCCACCGCAGCTGCACGGCCGCTTTTTTATCATCCTGTTAGCATTAATGAACGATGGGTGAATAATAGACAAACATAAGGATATATCATGGCCATAAGTGGAAAAAATTTAATTTGGATCGATTTGGAAATGACCGGCTTAGATCCAGATACGGACGTCATTATAGAAATAGCAACAATCGTAACAGATGATCAACTGAACGTATTAGCAGAAGGGCCAATGATTGCCATTCACCAGGAAGATAAAATACTGGCGGGAATGGATGGATGGAATACGCGCCAACATGGCAATTCAGGATTAACCGAACGCGTTAAAAATAGTCAATATACAGAGGCTCAAGCAGAAGCTGAAACATTGGCTTTTTTAGAGCAATATGTACCTAAAGGTAAATCGCCGATGTGTGGTAACAGTATTTGCCAGGATCGTCGGTTTTTGTATCGCTCCATGAAATCACTGGAAGCATTTTTTCATTACCGTAATCTGGATGTTAGTACGCTTAAAGAATTGTCGCGTATGTGGGCTCCAGAAGAAATTCATAAAGGCTTTAAGAAGCACGGTAATCATTTGGCAATGGATGATATTCGTGAGTCCATTGCGGAAATGACTTATTATCGCGAGCACTTTATTAAATATTGAGTATTAAATATTAAAGCTGATATGTCAGGTTAGCTCGGTGTAGCCGCTAGCCTGACTTCATTTCTTGTTGTTCAATTGCCCACGAAATATGTTCATCCACCATCTCGCCAAGCGTATTTTTCTTTGAGTTTAAAGTATTTATTACCTTGGAGGAGTAGGGTGAATTTCCCAGCGCCACCGCGATATTTCTTATCCAGCTGGAATAGCCAATGCGTCTAATCGGACTGCCTTCGGTATTTTTCAAAAATGTTTCTTCATCCCATTGAAACAGCGTTAACAGATTTTCACAATCCAGTGAATGCCTGACTGAGTAATCAGTTTCTGATGATGCTTCACTAAACTTATTCCAAGGACAAACTAATTGGCAGTCATCACAACCATATATACGATTGCCCATGGGTTTTCGAAATTCTACGGGAATCGATTTTTTATTTTCAATTGTTAAATAAGAAATACAGCGTCGGGCATCTACTTGATAGGGTGCAACAATGGCTTTTGTTGGGCAGTCATCAATACATGATGTACATTTTCCACAATGAGAAGAGACGTCATTATCAATAGGAAGTGGTAAATTAATGTAGATTTCACCGAGAAAAAACCAGGATCCCGCCTCGCGTGATAGTAAATTTGAATGTTTACCAATCCAGCCAAGGCCAGCTTTTTCCGCCAGTGCTTTTTCAAGTACTGGCGCGCTATCAACAAAAACTCTGTATTTGAGTTCAGGTTCGTAGCCTTCAATTAAAGAAGCCAGTCGTTGCAGTTTTTTACGTATGACTTTGTGATAATCACGGCCTAAAGCATATCGAGAAACATAACCCAGTGACGCATCGTTCAAAACACTCCACGGTTCTTTTGATGGCGCAGGAAAATAATCCATGCGAACACTAATAACACGCAAAGTACCGGGTTCTAGTTCATCTGGTCGACTACGCTTAGTGCCATGTTTACTCATATAATCCATATCACCCTGGAAATTATTTTTTAACCAGTTTTCAAGGAGAAGTTCTGCCTGTGACAAATTGATATCTGAAATTCCGGTTTTTTGAAAGCCGAGCGTTAGACTCCATTTCTTTATTTGGATAACCAAGCGTTCAAGTAATTCGGGGTCGAGCGTTTTTAGTGACATGTGTACGGTATATGACGTGAAAAATATGTATTATAATGAATGTAGCTCACTAAACAAATTAACGGCAATGAACCCGGAATATTTAAACTTATACTGCTTAAATCTATACAGTGCAAAACAAACCAGAGAACTGGATCGGCTCGCGATCGACGAAGCCGGTATAACTGGTTATAGCTTAATGAAAAAAGCAGGTGCCTCAGCCTTTCATGCGATTATGTCTGCCTGGCCGGACACTAAAACCCTTACGATTCTTTGCGGTACTGGAAATAACGGTGGCGATGGTTATGTTATTGCCAAACTTGCGAAAATCCGTGGTATTGAAATAAAACTAATTCAGGTCGGGGATCTATCAAAGCAAGGCGGTGATGCATTTATCGCGCGTCAAGATTTTGAGGCGGAAGGCATAAGTGGTGAACTGTACAACGATCAGGATTTATCCGATGAAAAAGTTATTGTTGATGCTTTGTTAGGAACCGGTTTACAACGCGATGTAAGTAATGAGTGGAAAAATATTATTGATGAAATTAATGCCTCAGCTGCAAAAGTCATCTCGATAGATATTCCCAGTGGTTTAAATACGGACACCGGTTTAGTGCAAGGCGTAGCTGTTACTGCAGATTTAACGATCACCTTTATTGGTCGTAAACAAGGCATGTATACCGCCTCTGGCTCTGCAAAATCAGGGGTAATCAAGTTTGACTCCTTAAGTATTCCTGATTCAGTTTATAAAAAAGTTGAGCCGAGTAGTCACGGTTTAACTCCTAAATTATCACTATCTGTATTAAAACCTCGAAATAAAAATTCGCATAAGGGAACGTATGGCCACGTATTATTAATTGGTGGCTCACCGGGAATGAATGGCGCAATTTTATTATCAGCTATTGCTGCATTGCGCACTGGTTGTGGTTTGGTTACAGTGCTCACCCACCCGGTTCATGCCGCATTTTTAAATATAAATCAGCCAGAAATTATGTGTAGGGGAATTGCCAATACTTGTGAGCTAGAGCAATATTTGTCTGCTGCCGATGCAGTGGTAATTGGTCCGGGGTTGGGTACAGATCAGTGGGGTAAGGATTTACTCAATGCCGTAATAACAACGGACAAACCTCTGGTTATTGATGCTGACGGATTGAATAATTTGCCCAATGTAAAATCTAAAAATAATAACTGGGTGTTAACGCCGCATCCAGGAGAGGCTGCAAGTTTACTCAAGTGCAGCGTCAGCGATATTCAGCAGGACAGGTTCTTAGCTGCTAAAAAAATAAGTGAAAAATATAACGCGGTTTGTGTGTTAAAAGGGTCGGGGACTATTATTCATGATTCACAAAATGCCTATGTGTGCTCCTCCGGTAATCCAGGAATGGCAGTAGCAGGCATGGGTGATGTGTTAAGTGGAATATTAGGTACGTTAATAGCCCAGGCTATGCTACAAGCGGAACAAAGAGCCATGCAGCAGGTGCCCTTCACTGAAATGGTGAATAACGCAGTTGTGTTGCACGCCATGGCCGGTGATAAAGTAGCAGATTCATTTGGTGAAAAAGGCATGTTAGCATCGGATTTATTTCCTGCTATACGGTGCATTGTAAATGGAGGCTAAATTGGGCGGTAATGGGGCTGAGTTTTTCATAAAAGGCGAAAGCGAAATGACACGCTTTGGTGGTGTACTTAGTGAAGTATGCAGCGGTGGCGAGCTTATTTTTTTACACGGAGAATTGGGCGCAGGGAAAACAACCATGGTACGTGGTTTTGTGCGCCAGATGGGCCATGAGGGTGCCGTTAAAAGCCCGACTTACACATTGGTAGAGCACTATTCTTATCATAATAAAACGGTGTATCACTTCGACCTCTACAGACTAGGAGATGCCGAAGAGCTAGAATACATGGGTATACGGGATTACTTTCACCCTAACGCAATCTGTCTTATTGAATGGCCCGAGAGGGGGGTAGGGTATCTACCTAAAGCGGATGTCGATATTAAAATCCTTTACGAACATGAAGGGCAGCGTAGAATCCATCTGGAGCCGGTTAGCGAAAGGGGAATGCAGGTGTTTGACGCGTTTAATGGTCTATATTCTGCATCAAGCTAGGAGATGTTTTGCTCAATTCACTCACTCAGGAGAGCTCTTGGTCATCTTTATAGTGGAAATTACGGTAAAACGTGAACAGATCACATTTCAACGTTATATTATCTGCTAAATTAAGTGATTACCCTTAAAATACAAGGCTGACAAATAAAGTCATCAGGTTTGTATTTCTATAAAGACATATTATTGACACCTAGATATTGAAAAGAATGAGTAATAAAAAAATACAAATAGCCATCAGCTTTTTTCTTCTACTGTTATGTAGCTTGCCGTTAATTGCAGCAAATAACACGATTAGTGGTTTTCGTGTGTGGGATTCACCCGAAGGGAGTCGACTGATTATAGATTTGGCATCAAAACCCAAATTTGAAGTTTTCCGCCTGGATAATCCTGAACGGATTGTAATTGATATACAACAAACCCGATTAAAGGGAAAAGTTCCTCGCGTAAAACGTAATCACAGCCTCTTAAAAAAGGTACGCAGTGCACCCAGAAAGAATAGATCACGAAGAATCGTGCTCGATACTAAAGGGAAAATAAACTATCGTTCCTATGAATTGCTCCCTAACAGGGAATATGGACATAGATTAGTTATTGAGCTTAACTCCACAGAACCAGTTGTCGCCATCGCCCCTCCGGCACCTAAACCAAATAAAGCATTACGAGATATTATTATTGCAATTGATGCAGGGCATGGCGGGGAAGACCCAGGGGCTTCAGGACGCAACGGCACCAGAGAGAAACATGTCGTATTACACATTGCGAAAAAATTGAAAAAAGTCATTGATGAGCAAAATGGTTTTAGAGCGGTACTTGTTCGAAAGGGTGATTATTATCTCAGTTTACGAAAACGCATGGAAATCGCACGTGAAAATAGTGCTGATATGTTTATTTCAGTTCACGCTGACGCCTATAAAAACCCACGAGTAAAAGGCTCCTCTGTTTTTGTGCTTTCAGAGCGCGGTGCTAGTGATGAAGCAGCAAAATGGATAGCAGATCAGGAAAATTCGGCCGATCTTGTTGGTGGCGTTAGTCTTGATGATAAAGATAAAACACTCGCCATGGTCTTGCTAGATCTTTCGCAAACAGCAACAACAGATGCCAGTGTCAGGGTTGCAGATAATGTATTAAGTGAAATTGGAAAAATTGGTCCGGTGCATAATGATACGGTTCAACATGCACGTTTTGTTGTATTGAAATCGCCAGATATTCCGTCTCTTCTTGTTGAAACGGCATTTATATCCAATCCTCGCGAAGAACGACGGTTAAATGATCAGAGATACCAGCTTAAATTAGCAAATGCGATGTTGCGAGGTGTAAAACGTTACTTCAAAAAAAACCCTCCACCGAATACCCTTTTAGCGCAGGCAGAAAATACGCAGACATTATTAGTGGAGCAGGGAGATACACTCTCTCAAATTGCTCGTTCATTAAAAGTAAGTATTGCTACGTTGAAATCGTATAACCAGATGCAGTCAGAAAACATCAGAGCCGGGCAGGTTCTTAATATTCCATTTTGATCTTTTGACTTACAATAGGAAAATATAAAATTTAATGCGAATCACATTTTCTAAAACAGCGCGGCTCAGTCTGCTTGTTATCATTATTCTTGCTATTAGTCTGGCATTTCTTTATTTGATGCAGCGACAGCAGATATATAATAATGTGAAGGAAACCAGCCGTAACTTAATTGAGCAGGAAACCCTGTATTACGATCAGTTAACGCAAGAATGGTCAAATATATTGACTGTGTTATCTAAACACGGCACCTTTCGGCTTTTTGTAAACGCTTATAGTAAAGATAAATTGGACTTTGCGCCTGTTTATCGTGAACAGTTAGAAAAAGTGTTCAACGAAGTAGCGCAATTCAGATTAAGCCATATCCAGTATGTTCGGTTTATAGGGGCCGATGGTATGGAGGAAGTGGTATCCGAAAATGGTAAGCCCTATCGTCAGTATACAAACCTTGCAGGTACATCACTTTTTGCCCAGGGCATAAATCAGCCAGAGGGTGAGCTATCTAAAATAGATTTTGAAAAAGTAGAGGGTAATGCCTATATTAACCGAAGCATTCCAATTTATGCGAATGGTAAAAAGCAGGGTTTGCTTGCAATAACGATAGATTTAAAACTTCTGCTTGATAAGTACCAGTATTTGCTTGCCTCAAATGTTACAGATCATGTCATGGTGTTAAATAAGCAGGGGGGGGTATTGTTTCAAACCAATAAAATTCAACCAGCTGCATCAGAAATCAAAAGTGTTGTTGCCGGCTTGAAACAAACAACCGCTAAATACCCCATACTTGAAGATAGGCAAAATGTCTGGAGTTTTGCCTATAACAAACCCTACAATTTTTACATTTTGTTTCAGACCAACGGCAAACGTATTACAGCCATGTTGAATGAAGAATATAGAAACCTTGGTCTGGTCTTTTCTATTAGCAGTTTTATTCTCGTCTTACTTGTTTTCTGGTCAACCCGGCATCTTGAGCGAAAAGAAGTGCATGAAGCGTCTAAAAAAGTGATGTCTCAACAGCGCTCGGTTCACTTTGCATCTGTAAGTGATGAAATTCGCCCGCCAATTAATGCATTGCTAGGTTCGTTAATGACGCTTACCGAAACGGAGCTCGATAAAAAACAATATTACTATGCTGATACAGCGAAAAAGTCAGCAGAGTGTTTACTCGTTTTGGTAAATGAATTTCAGGATTATTCTCGTATTAGTCGTGGTGAGTTTGCTCTTGAAAAAATCGAGTTTGATCTTCGGGCGACTGTACATGATATCTCTGAATTAATGAGTGCTCAGGCTTATAAGAAAGGTCTTGAGGTTTCCTGCCTTGTTGGCGCTGATGTGCCCAAGCGAGTAGTGGGTGATGCCACCCGATTACGCCAGATAATGATAAATCTGATGAGCTTCGCCGTTGAGTATACTAATCAAGGTGAAATTTCTATTTGCATCAGTGCTGATGATGTTGATCATCATAACAAGCTCGTTCATATCGAAATAATTGATACCGGTAATGTCGTCGGGCAAGACACAATGCAGGAACATTTTAAAATGTTCACTGATCCAAAATTACAGGATCCTGAAAAATATTCCAGTGAAGGTCTTGGGTTAGCATTATCCAAACAACTGGTGGAGTTAATGGATGGTCAAATTTCTGTAGAAGAAAATAGTAGTGGCGGTAATACCTTTAAAATTACATTGCCTATGCCATTCGCGATGGACGTTGAGCCAGCAAAACCAAAAGTCAGTCTTACCGGTAAGCACGTATTGATTTTGGGAGAAATTGAAACAAACCGCACGTCGTTATCTCACGCGTTTAGCAAGTGGGGAATGTCAGGCGCTAGCATGGAAGAGTTTCCGCGAGTCGTTAATGTATTGCGAGAAGCTAAAATTGCAAACAAAGCCTATGACGTTTGCATGGTTGATGTATCGTTAACTTCATCTAGTGATAAAGCCTTTAAGGCAGTACGAAAAATTCGCCAAGAGTTTTCTGAAGATGAGTTAGGTATTATTATTTTGACAGTTCAGGGTGCAGCGGGTGATTTACGTAAAGCAAGAGAGCTTGGCGTGCAAGCTTATCTTACTAAACCCATTAGCCGAAATACAATGCGCCAGACACTGCATCAGGTTCTGGATAACCGTTTGGATCAGACTGCTCAAATTGTTACGCGTCACAGTCTCAAGGAAGGCGAGCATAAAAATATCAGTCGAGTGCTCGCAGCAGAATCAGATGAGCGCACACAAAAGAGGCTGGCAAAATACTTTAACAAAGTTGGGTATCAAGTTGATTTTGCAGAAAACGGACAGAAAGTAAAAGCGGCGATAGCTGATCATGTTTACAGTCTGATTCTCTGTGATGTGAAACTGCCTCAGCTGGATGTTTTTAAATTTGTAAAAGAATATCGTAAAGAAGAGCTGGTGTTTAATTTAGCGTTAAATAGCTCACCAGAAAAACACGTGCATGTGCCGATTATTGGTTTAGTGAAAAATAAAGACAAATCAATCGTATCCCAATGTGACGAAGCCGGAATGGATAAGCTTTTAGCAAAGCCGGTTAGTGATGAGGAAATTCAACTTATTGTCGAGCGCTATTTGACAAAGGTTGAAGAGCCCGATGAGGAAAAGAGAGAGAGTGAAGTTGAGGTTTAGGGGGTATTTTTTTGAATTGTAAAACGGTTTAAATAAATCTTTTTTCTGTGTATGGAAGTGACGTAAATAATAGGTTGGTTAAAATTCAGTACTAAAAAGGGGGGGGGGCTTATTGAGCCCCCCCTTTTTTATTTGTACAAGCAATATTACTTACACCGTTAGCACTTACACCGTTAGCACTTATTTAACAAAGATTGTAGTGTAGTTTCCAGGATCTACTGCTGGAATATTTGCACTAAAGCCAGTGTTGATAGTGGTAATGATGCGATTAGCAATAACGGAATATGCACGTGCTGTTGGGTGAACTCCATCGAGTGAGAATCCTCCACCAGTCGCGTATATTGCAGTGATGGAGCCAGTGCCGTAGTCAATACCAGCAGTAGTGCTAAGTTCCGCCATAATTGCTTCGATATCAACGAATAGAAGATTGTCGTTAGCATCTGCTGTGGTTTTTATAGTGTTGTTAAAAGCGAGTCTTGCAGTATTTATTAGTTCAATTTCTGAAGGGATCAATACATCAGCGTCCTCTAGAGGTACTCCAAGACCCCATATAGAAGTTTGATCATTTTCAATCTTAGGTGTGCCAATTTTAGAGCTGCTTGTAAGTACTAATAGATCATTGGCTGTAGCCTGTCTCATTGAGGGTAAACCTGATCCGCTTAAATCAGTTAAGTCTTCATCTGAAATAACAACTGCATTCTGCCCCGCAGCAAAAGTAATCGTTCGCTTTGCTACTTCATCGGGTTGTCCTGCCAAGAGTGCTGTGACCCCTTTATTATATGCAGTGTAGGCAGCATTTAAGTCATCAGCGTTTGTCTGATCTAATGGCACGGCGTTATATGGTACAGTCTTAAAGTAGGGGAGAGTACTAATGTCAGGGATATTAATAAGAACACCTTTGACATCTGCATTGGCTGTAGTAAATGCGCTAACTAACTGAGTATAAATACCTGCGAAGGCTGTCGGGTCTGTTATGTCGCTAGAACTGTATGTTGCCGGGTTAATGTTTCCCCGTTGATCAGTACCAATGCCGCCGGAAGTCGCATAAGAAAGTACATCATTGTTTCCTACCCATATAACGAAAAAAGAGGGTAGTTGTGCAGCTGCATCAGCAATCATTGTTGTATTTGTTGCTGAGGCGAATCGAACAAAGTATGGGTTAGCAGTGCCCGCGCCTAAACCAGCTTGGTCCCCATAGTCTGTTGACAGTAGATGGAATGATTTGGCACCCGGTACACCCATATTATTAAAAGGTCCGGGTAGAACGTCAGTGACTTCCGTGGTTGGGGTGCCAGTAATTGGTTCAGGGCTTTTTGTTTCGGCATTTAATACATATCTGTTACCGAACTCCGAATTTTCATTACCTCCAATAAGTAAACCGCCTAGGTTGTCACTGACTAATGGTTGGGCAAAACTGCCGCCACCAACTTTTGCAAACTGCTGTGCAAGTATGGCTGGGTAGGAATTTTCCTGTCCAGACAGATAAAGCGCATTGTCAGCATAGCCGGCTGTCAGTGAGTCACCAATGCTGACAAATTTACTGAAGTCAGCAGTGCCGTTACTGTAACTAACATCACCAACGGGTTTGTCGAAACTGGTATCACAAGCTGAAATAACGGCACAGGAAATAATTAATCCGGTGACTTTGAATATTTGATTTTTTTTAAGCATCATTTTTTGTTATCTCAGTATTTATAGTTAAGACCAAAACCGATGGCTTTTACACTCGATATATATTCACCTTTGAAAGAGGTGTCCAGAGTTGCTGGGTTATTATCATCAATATAATCATATGATGCTTTAAACTCCTTAAACATCAGGTACAGAAATGATACATCTACTTCCATCTGTTTAGTGATTTTATAACTGGCACCTGCTGTTAGGCCTGTTGAATCATTACGTGGAGTTTCAGGTGTGTGATAACCGTCACTGATCGGCGTGCTGTCAAAATAAGCGCCGCCACGTATTGTCAGTGCATTGCTTAGTTTATGCTGAATTCCAACGCGGTATACATTAACGTCGTTATAGTTTCGTAGATTATTTGATTCGGCGCCGTTAGCAAATGTTAAATCTAGGCTTTTATACTCGCTCCAGTAAGTACGGTTTATATCAACAGCGAGTATGGTGCTGGAATTTAAATTGTATGAAATACCAATAGTTAATTCGGCAGGTAAAACAAGTTTTGCATCAAATGTTGTGTCAGCGGGATAGGTGCTTTTAAACGTATCGGGAATATTTTCAAAATTGGCTTTTTCATCGTTGGCGTTTAAATTGACGAGTGATCGATAATTTATCCCGACCGCCAATGCTTCAGCGGGTTTAAATAAAACACCAAAATTCATACCCCAGTCAGTTATACCTTTTGCTTCGACGGTTACATTTGAGCGATTTCCATTTTCAGTTAGCCCTGTAGTCAGGTTACGATTAAATTCAACGGAACCATTTACATAGATCGGGCCAAAACCGACGCTTAGTTTGTTGTTTGCTTTAAAAGAAATGGTAGGCTGAACAAATATTGTTTTTAACGAAATGTTATTTACCAGATGTGAACCCGGCCAGTCTTTTTTCCATTCAACAGTATTTCCATAAGGAGTGTAAACACCTAAACCAAGCGATATTCTTTCATCATATTTTCGGACATAGTATAGATAAAGTGGCGTACCGTAGGGATTGTCTGTTTCGGCTGCTACATTAGCAGCTGTATTTTGATATTTTGTTTTCGAGTCGATTATCGTTATTCCTGCACTTATATGTGTTTGCTCTGTTAAAAGCGACATACTAGCGGGATTAAAGAAAACAACTTCAGCACTTTCTGTCATGGCTACACCTGCGTGGCCCATACCAGTGGCTTGTTCTCCCTGGAGTGCTACCCGATATCCTCCAGCAAAAGCGCTGGTTGATATGCACATACTTGCAATTACCAATATTTTTATTTTCATATATTTAATTTCGTAGTCTCTAAAAAATTATGAGATGAATCGGATTCGTTTATACCCGACGCTACTAGTATGTTTTGCTAAATAATATAAGTTCAATTGAAGATACTTGATGACTAACTCATTTGCAACATTGAATGGTACGCGTAAAATAAGCGCTTTAGGGTGAATAGTACTGATGACCCCAAATTATTTTTTTGTTGGTATTGGTGGGCATAACAAATAACGCGGGCAGGGTCTCTATACGTATAATCTACCCAGGCTCACACCTACTATTATTACAAATAAAAACAGGGGGGGTGGCAATCATGCAATCAGACATTGCCCCCGTTAGCTGGTTTATTATTTGGCTTGTTTGTTGATGTTGCTTGGCTAGTTCAAGTAGTTTTGTGGTGTCGGTATTATCGCTTGAATAGGCTAAATAGCTTTGTGGGCCACCGCAGGCTTTGCGGCCAATCGGTAGGGCGCTGCATTGTTTGGTGTCTGTACAACCGGCTGAGCCTATGGTGTGTTTGATTTCTTTTTTTAATTCTTGTAAGTGTTGTCTTAATGTTTCTATCGTTGGCTTGTCAGATTTTTCCGAAACTACAGCCATTTTTTTTGAATGTGGTTTGACTTCCAGTCTGTCCTGGCTACAGGCGTTTAAGGGCAAAATCAGGGTAAGAGCTATGATTAAACCGAGATGATGTTTTTTCATTTTTTTGCGCCATTAGTTAATACTAATTTATCGTGGTGGCCGCCTGAGTAATAACAATTAGTATAATTGCAAAAATTGCAGATGTTATAACTCTAACGGCGCTACTGTTCGTGTTGCACATAAATTACCCCCTTAATTTGTCAGTATCCTAATAATGTGACGATAATATGTTTACATTATTTTCCTGTATTAATATTCTAATATTAATAGGATAGTGCAATAAATCGGGTATGCCTGTTAACTAGCTTACAGTGAAGTAAATTATATTATATCGTAATTGCGTATAAGCCTAACAAAATTGCGCCAATACTGATTCCGAAGATCAGCTTATCTTCAGTGGTGGCACCTACTTTAAAAAGTGTGGTCTCTGGTGAGCCTGGTTCATAATAAACATTAATTTCACTGTCGGCGGGATATTGTTTTTTAAAGTGCTCAGCAAATCCCGGTATGGTTTCTTCGCTGGGAGTAGGTGTGATTTTTTGTTCGAAATGTTTGTCTGAGACCGAGTATCGAAAATAGATATCAGGGGCCGAAGTCTCGGGCTTGTCATTAGCTTTGTAAAAAATAGCTGCCTTAGTATAAGGCCAGTTTCTCTTTTTGTTGTTCTGAATGATCTTTCTGCCATTCCAAATGGCGGCAGCTAGACCGGCTAGAATGAAGAAAAAAATGATAAATGAGTAATAATTGTGCATTGTCGATCTCGTTATGTAAGGCATTACGTATAAAGTATGACATTACACTAGAGATTCAATTGAATCAAAGGATAGATGAAGCTTGGTGTTTAGCTAGTAATTTTCTTCCCATGAAATGTAATTTTCCAGCTGTTTAATTGTATATTTTTGATCGTTAATGATTTCTTTAACAACGTCGCCAACGGAAATCATTCCCACCAGTTTAGTGTTTTCTAGTACGGGTAAATGTCTAATTCGATGCTCCGTCATTAAAAACATGCATTCATCAATGCTTTGTTCAGGGTGGGTGTAATAAACCTGTTTTGACATAATGTCTTTTACTTTGGTGTTTGAAGATGAGCGCTCTTTCAATATGACCTTTCTGGTATAGTCTCGCTCAGATATAATGCCCACAAGTTCGTCATTATGCATGACAGTAAGCGCTCCAACATTCTTATCTGCCATTAATCTTATAGCATCAAGTACGATATCTTCAGGCGATACTGACCATAGTTCACCGCTTTTGGTTGATAAAATAGCTTTAACATTGGACATGATGCTGACCTCTAGTAAAATACATATTACTTTTTTACACAGCAAAATACTTGCCGTTGGCGTTTGATTTACGGAAACTAGATATGACCTATAAAACTTTACTGACTTGTCAGGAGTTAGACTCCATTACTAATTCTACGGATTTACTTATAGTAGATTGTCGCTTTAACCTGGTCAATACATCATTGGGGGAAAGCGAATATGATTCCGGTCATATTCCTGACGCAATTTATGCGCATCTCGATAATGATTTGAGTGGAGCCATTATACCGGGAAAGACTGGCCGGCATCCATTACCTGAAGTCGATGAGTTAAATAGACTTTTTTCATCATGGGGAATAAATGAGAGCACACAGGTTGTTGCGTATGACGATGCTGGTGGGCCATTTGCGGCTCGATTGTGGTGGATGTTACGCTGGATCGGGCATGATAAAGTTGCTGTCTTAGATGGTGGTTGGAAGCAGTGGGTTACCGAAGCCAGAGATGTTTCTCAGTCTGAAAAAACATTGATTCAGTCAAATTTTGTTTCGAAAATTAATCCGACCATGCTAGCTAATGCTGATGATGTAATTGTTGCGCTGGATAATAGAATTGTTAGTTTACTCGATGCGCGCACTTACGATCGGTTTTGTGGTGAAAATGAAATGCTGGATGCAAAAGCAGGTCATATCCCTGGCGCCATATCTGCTCCGTTCATTGATAACTTGTATGACCACGGGGAATTTAAAGATAAAAGAGAGTTGGCCGCGTTATACAAAGAAAAAACAGCCAATAATAAGGGTGAGGATATTGTTGTTTATTGTGGCTCTGGTGTGACGGCAGCACATGATATTCTGGCAATGGAATATTGCGGTATAAGTGGTGCTAAGCTTTATGCCGGCTCATGGAGTCACTGGATTACAGATGATAGTCGCCCCATATCTACCGGTTAATAAAAATGCATGAGATAAAAAGTAAAGGGATTAATTTATGGCGCTAAGTAAAATGAAAATAGCGTTCATTTTACTATTTGGCCTTCAGTTAACTGGCTGTTCCTGGGTGAAATTAACATCGGCTGGAAAAAATGTGTACATATCTAATGCCGCCGCTATTGCTTCATGCAAGAAATTGGGTTCTACCACGGTGGCATTGCAAGGGGCGATGCCAGGTATTAAACCGAAGCAGAAAACAGTTGAAAAAGAACTTGGGACACTGGCTCGAAACTCTGGAGCGAGTATGGGGGGTAATACTATTGTTCCTACGTCGGAAATAAAAAACGGTGAAAAATCGTTTGATGTATATAACTGCGCAAGTATATAAAACTAATCAGCTTTACTCGTTTTCGTTCTCGATTATATTATGAGTTTTTTCTCAAAAATATGTGATTATTACATCGCAACCCTATTATCTCGGTAAGTCTAGGTTAATCCTGAGCGCAGGCGTTTTCATTAAAATTGTTAGTGCAGCGTGAAACTTTATTACTTAGAATAGCGGCTCATTTTTTAAGGTTGAAAAAACACCATGTTTAGCTATCGTCACATTTATCATGCGGGAAATCACGCTGATGTTTTTAAGCACACCGTATTAACTGGACTGTTACTCGCTTTACAGCGTAAACCCAGCCCATATTGCGTTCTGGATACTCATGCTGGTATAGGTCATTACGATTTTAAGAGTAATCAGGCTAGCAAAAATGCTGAGTTTAAAGAGGGTATTGCAAAAGTTGTGTCGCAGGCTAAATCTGCACCTGAATTGATCAAACAATATCTCTCACAGGTGCAATTACTTAATTCTCCAGGTTCGTTGCGTTTTTATCCAGGGTCGCCATTACTTGCCCGACAATTGTCCCGAGATAATGATCAGCTGATTGCCTGCGAGTTTAACCGGGCAGATCACGAGATTTTGAAAGGTTGTTTTCGTGGGGATTCTCAAGTTGCGGTCCATTGCAAAGATGGGTTTAACGGCATGAAAGCATTCTTGCCACCAAAGTTAAAACGCGGCCTTGTGATTATTGATCCACCCTATGAGCTTAAAGATGAAGTTGAACAAGTTGTTGGTGGGCTGGAGCTTGCGTTAAAACGCTGGCCCAATGGGATTTATGCGATTTGGTATCCTATTCTTGATAGGCCATTAGATAAAAAACTGCGTGAAAAAGTTAAAAACCTGGATATTACAAAACTGTTAGATGTGCAGCTCACAGTAAAAGACAAACCCGATGTGCTGAGCATGATTGGCTCAGGTTTGTTGATTATTAATTCTCCCTGGCAGTTTGATGATGAATTGCAGCAAGCTTTACCTTGGTTGCAGAAGCAACTTAGCCAGAACGGCGAAGGTTATGTCAAGATTGAGCATTTAATAGCTGAATAAGCTCTATTGTTTTTTTAGTGAAAAAACCTTTCCGCTCTTATAGCCAATAACAAACAAGTTTCCCTCTATATCCTCAGCAAATGAGGATATATTAAGGGGGCTGTTTAAAATAAGGTTATTTTCAATCTGGTTGTTTTCATTTTTACGCAGTGCCCATATCTTTTTTGTTACATAATCACCATATACATAATATCCCTCTAATGCTTCGATGGTTGATCCGCGATAAACGTAACCACCGGTTATCGCATATCCTTCACCGTGAGAGTACTCGTAAATGGGTTTAATTAAATTTGATTGATCGCAGTTGTCTTCATTAAAGCAATGGTTACCTTCTGTGATATTCCAGCCGTAATTGCCACCACTTTTAATTAGGTCAATTTCTTCCCATTGGTTTTGGCCTACGTCACCAACCCATAGTTCTCCTGTTTTTTTATCAAAGCTCCAGCGCCAGGGATTGCGTAATCCGTAGGCGTAAATTTCCTTTTTTCCGCGTTCATTTACAAAAGGATTAGTCGCTGGAATAGCATAAGCGCCGTTGTTTTTGCTCACATCTATTCGTAACATAGAGCCGAGCAATGTATTTATATTTTGGCCGTTTTGTTTCGGGTCACCGCCACTTCCGCCATCACCAAGGCCAATATAAAGGTATCCATCCGGCCCGAAACTTATCTGGCCGCCATTGTGGTTGGAGTAGGGCTGGGGGATGCTGAGGAGGATCTTTTCTGATTTTGTATCTGCAATGTAACCTTTTGACGAAAAAAGAGAAATAATCGAATTATTATCTTCCGATGTGTAACACACGTAAAAATACCCGTTATTCTCAAAATCGGGGTCCAGAGCCATTCCTAGTAGGCCGCGCTCACCACCGGAGCGTACTCGATCTTTAATATTGAGAAAAGCCTGCTCATTATCACCATTTTGTGAAAACGTTTTAATGACGCCCGATTGCTCAATTAAAAACCATTGTTTGTTTTTGGACTGATAAAGACCGACAGGTTCAGAGAATGTCAGCGCAGGAAAGGTTTCTTCAAGTCTAAATTGAGTGTTCTCAATGTTGGTAGCGATAGAGAGTTTTTCTGATGGATTAATGATCGCTTCGGTATTGTCGTTTTTACAGGCGATCATTGAAAATAAAATTAAACCGATTGAGATACTGCGAAATGCTGATGTTTTCATAGTAAGCCTTTGTTTAAAATGAGATTATGATCAACGCCTTAACGTTAGTTGCATCCTGTTCTATTACACATTGTAGCGGTCCGGCGGAATTTGTATAATCAGATATTTTTCAGATGTGAGCAAATATGTTAATTGTTATTTCTCCGGCAAAAACACTCGATTATACGACAGCGCCAACGACTCAAAAATATACAATGCCTGATTATCTTGACGACTCACAAGAGCTAATCAACCGAGCGCGCAAATATTCCACACTGGATATTTCTGAAATAATGGCGGTGAGTACCAAAATTGCTGAATTAAACTTTGAGCGCTTTAAAGACTGGCATACACCTTTCTCACCAGAGAACTCAAAACAGGCTGTACTCGCCTTTAAAGGTGATGTTTATACCGGACTTAATGCAGAAACGTTAAAAGCAGCTGACTTAACTTTTGCCCAGAAGCATCTACGTATATTGTCAGGGTTATACGGACTTTTACGTCCATTGGATTTGATGCAGCCATACCGTTTGGAAATGGGTAGGAAAATTGAAAACGAACGCGGCAAAAATTTGTATGACTTTTGGGGTAACATTGTCACTGAAGGTCTTAATAAACAACTAAAACAGTCCCA
>JAOTSL010000179.1 GCA_029864945.1 Gammaproteobacteria bacterium | reverse complement strand
TACATAGCTGCGGCTTTAGCAACATCAAAAGGATCCGTGGCAATATTAGTAAAAATACCTTGCTCTAAAGCAGGACCTGATTTATCCATCGAATGCCAGCCAACGATTTTTATATTTTTGGCGACAACCTGCTTTATAACCGCTGCCTGTTCGAGTGCATCCACTGTGCCAAGAATAATACCATCTGGATTTAAATCAGCCGCCTGTGTTAAGGCAGCAGCTCTACCTTCAATGGTTCCCTGCCCATCAATTAAACGAAATTTCCAACCAATAACCTTGCTCGCCTCCTCAACAGCTTTACCCACACCCCGGGCTCCGCCATTTAACTGATCCGCCGATACGTAAATCACCAATTTTTCCCGCTGAGCTATCGGACCAGTGGTAGGCCCATCCCAAGCTGGCGTTGGTTTGGAAACCAAATCAACGTACACTCTAGCTTCAGCCAAATAAGACGTTTGGGCATATATCACGCCGCTCCAAAGGAGGGTCGTGACCACGCTTAATAATGTTAAATACAATCTACCTATCATCTAATTGCCTTTTATTCATACATACATCTAGCGAGAAACAGGGTGTAAATTAAGGTTATTATGTGACATTATTGGAATTATATATCATAATATTTTGTCACTATTCAGCATACTCATCTTTTTCCCGGCTCCTCAACCTAGAATCCGCAGTTAGATTCGCCTTTATGGTGCAAGATATTGATGTGCATAGTGAATTTAAAAAATGCGTGGTCACCTTATTGATGATCAGCAGTTTTTTAAATTGACTAGGTGCATCAAGAGCTTGTGCTAGAAATCGCGATCCAACTGCGGAATCTAGGTTCAAATAAGATGAGGTAGAATTTCGTACTCAGCCGGTTACATATATCTATATGCTTCCTCATTCCGTGCGAAATACAGCCACATATTGTACAAAAAGAATAGAACGAAACTAAAATGATAGCTGGAAATAAAACCATCAAGAGAAAAAACACCGATAAACTAAAACATAGATTTATCAGGGGTAGTACCCTTCAAGTCCTTGTGTGGCCTTTTATTTGCGTTATGCTGGTTATCCTAGTTTGGTACATAACACTATCAAAAATCGATACAGATAGACGCACTCTCGAAAAAAATGCACTCAAAGATGTATCAACCTTCTCCCATGCATATGCTGACTACGTATCCCAAAGCATTGAAACTCTCAATCAGATTACCCTTCACATTAGATCTAACTGGGAGCCTTTACATAACGGACAGGTTTTAGAAGAACTCGCACGAAACGGTGTTTTTCGTCACGCCCAAATTACCCAAGTATCAATAATCGATCAAAATGGCATACCTGTTAAAAATCTTTTTTCCAGCAATAGCAGTACGCTATCCGTGGTAGACAAAAAATATTTTCGTTTTCATAAAAATGATGCATCAGATGTACTACTCGTGGGAAAACCAACAGAAAGTCATTTTCCTGGAAAGAACATCCTGACCTTTACACGTAGACTTAATACCACAAATGGATCTTTTGACGGCCTAGTGATCATTTCTGTTGAGCCATCTTATTTAACATCCTTTTATGCTGGTTCAAATCCAGGAACAACCGGATTACTTGCTGTTGTCGGGGCAGATGGCGCATTACGCGCAGCAAGAATAGGTGAAAAACTTACCGCTACACTACCCGAAATCATTCCCTTATTTAATTCAAGAGAAGGCGCCGATCTTCTGAAAGATAAACAATGGTTTGGCGACAAACTCTCCCGCTATGTTGCGTGGAAAACATTAGACCACTCACCACTAATAATAATGGCCGGGATTTCCGAGCAAGAATATCTTAAACCCCATCAGCAAACATGGACGACATACCGTCAGGTCGCTATCGCTGGCAGTTTTCTTTTATTTTTATTTGCTCTAGTTGCCACCAGATTATCTGTGCGTCTCTCAAGAAAAAGACATCAGGCGGAAGAGATTCGTAAAACATATCGAATTGCCACAGAAGGTGGTAATGAAGGTTTTTATATGTTTGACGTAATACGTGACACTAACGATATTATCGTCGATTTTAAATTAGTGGACTGCAATGAACGTGGCGCTGACTTCTACGGTATCAAAAAAGACCAGCTATTAGGGCAGACACTTTCTAGCCTGTACACCTCCTCCAATTTCGACGAGTTAATGGATATTTTTCGTACTGCAATGGAATCAGGCTTCTATGAAGATGAAAAGCAAATATCCAAGGGCAGCCCCCTAAAAATGGAATGGGGAAAAATAAGATTGGTACGCTCTGGTTCAGGACTAGCTGTGACAGTACAAAATATTAGCGAACGTAAAAAAGCCGACGAAGCATTGCGCGAAAGTGAAAAAAAATTACGACTAATTCACTCTCAGGTCCCAGGAATTGTGTATCAATTTAAAGTTGATACACACGGTAAAAAAATTCTACCCTATGTAAGCCCCGCTATTGAAAGCTATGTTGGACTAACGGCCGAAACAGTAATGAACGATGCAGAAAAGTGGTTTGAGCTAACGCATCCAGATGATTTACCCAGCCTGGAAAAATCTATTCTGGAGTCAATGGTTAATTTAAGCATCTGGGAATGGGAGGGTCGCTTTATACGAGATAGTGGCAAGATAATCTGGTTACGAGGGAGATCAACGCCAGAAAGATTAGATGATGGAAGCACTCTCTGGAATGGTCTTTTTGTCGATGTCACTGAACGAAGATCGCAAGATGAGCAATTCCGTCGCACTCAAAAAATGGATGCATTAGGCAAACTGACAGGCGGTATCGCACATGACTATAACAATATCCTGGGTATTATTTTAGGTTATGCAGAACAAATCAACGAACATATAAATGATAAGGATAAAGTTGAAAAATACTCTGATACTATAAAATGCTCTGCAGAACGTGGATCCAAGCTTGCCAAAAAACTACTCACATTTTCTCGATATAAGCTACCCGATGTAGCCGTCATGAGTATCAATTGCCTGCTGCAAGAGCAGCAACATATGCTAGAAAAAATGTTAACCGTCAATCATAAATTTTTGCTCGATCTCGAAGAAAATTTATGGCCAGTTGAATTAGATAGCGGCGATATGGAAGATGCTATTCTCAACATGAGCATTAATGCACTGCATGCCATTATGCCTGGTGGCCAGATAACAATTAGCACTAACAACAAACAACTTAATACAATAGACGCTCAACTTTTAGGATTAAGCGCTGGCGATTATGTGTTGCTCAGGATTACCGATACCGGTATTGGTATGGATACCATAACTAAAGAGAAAATTTTCGACCCCTTTTTTACTACAAAAGGAGAAGAAGGAACTGGATTGGGTTTAAGTCAGGTTTACGGATTTGTTGAGCGCAGCCATGGCGTAATCAAGGTTTATTCAGAATTAGGCCACGGTAGTCGTTTTGAGCTGTACTTTCCAAGAAGCAATAAATCCATTCCTAAAAAAATAACCTCTCCAATAAATATTGCAATGAATTTAAAGGGCAATGAAACATTATTGGTGGTAGATGATGAGGAAGACATGGCTGATTTAGAACACGCCATACTAACCTCACAGGGATATCACGTTATAACTGCAAATAACGGCGAACAAGCATTGGCCATACTTGAAAAAGCCGCACTTAAAAAAGAAAAAATCGATCTTATAATCTCAGACGTTGTTATGCCCAACATGGATGGCTATCAACTGGCCGAACAAGTACGCCAACGTTTTCCACACATTAAATTACAAATGGTGAGTGGCTTTTCTGATGAGCGACAAAATGGAATGGCGGATAATGATCTACATCTAAACATGCTACATAAACCCTACACATCCAATGTATTACTAACACGGGTACGACAGTTATTGGATGAAAACAGCAGTGCCTCCCTGTCCAACCGGACTATTTTAGTTATGGATGATGACGAGGATATACGGACATTATTTAAACTCAATCTAAAAAAATTAGGTTGCAACGTAATAGCAGCCATTAATGTAGAAGAGGCACTCGACTGTTATCAAAATGCATTTACAACGGATAAACCCATTGATTTAACGATTCTAGATCTTTCTATCCCTGGTGGTATAGGCGGCAAGGAAGCTGCAGAAGCAATCCGTAATATCCACCCTCACGCTAAAATTATCGTAGCCAGCGGTGACTCAGAGGGACCTGAAATGATGGAACCATTGGATTACGGTTTTGATGGTGCGCTTGAGAAAAAATTTGATTTAAAAAACATTGATCAAATACTAAAAAAAGTATTGATAACAGAAAATCACTGAACAAATCTTTTTATACAGATACAAAGCAAAGATCAACCGTTTCGGTAACTATTCAGCGCATTCATCTTTTACCTCATATCTGCGTTGTTTTCGTACTCAATCGGTCACATATTTTTATATGCTCCCTCTCTCCGTGCGAAAACGCCTTGACCTGAGGCAAACTCTAAACACGCTGAGCAGCTCCCCGTTTCGAAGCATTCATGCACGCAGGTCTTAGATTTATAAATCAATAAATCACCGTTTTGTGTCATCCGCCCTTCCTACCCCAGCGACATATCAACTTCCCCGTAATAATAAAAACCTAAAGACAACATAAGGCCCTGCATATTTTTGTGCTAAAGAACACTTTCGTGGCCAATGTCTCAATATTTGTATTTTTACCTAGCTATCAAACTCACCTCTAGTTAGAATATTAAAATATGCTTATACTCAAGGTGAACTAATGAAAAAGATATATATTTTAGGGTTATTAATAACAGCGTTATTCCAGTCGGGCTGCAGTAACGACACACAAGTTAAAGCTTGGAATATGATTAAACAAGGCGCTCTACTTGTAGATGTTCGTACACCCGGTGAATTTAAGTCAGGTCATTTACCCGGCGCAAGACTGATTCCTTTAGATACGATTAGCTCAAAAATCAGCGCATTTGGTTCCGACAAAAGCCGTCCCATAGTAGTTTACTGCAAGAGCGGCAGTCGCTCTAGCCGTGCTGAAAGCATTTTAAAAGCAGCGGGATTTACCAATGTGCTTAATGGTGGTGGCTACAACTCCCTAATGAGCGTTAAGGGAAAACTGGACAGCGGCGAAATTAAACCTGCCTCTGACTCATAATATTCATTTATCGTTTTTAAATAAATATGTTTCCATTGATAGGGAAATGGGAGCCTTCTCAAAAATAGCAAGGCTCTCAAATCCTACTAACTCGTATTTCACCAAGCAGTTTCAGCATGGTTATAGAATATATTTTATTATTCCTGAGTCATTGTTCAAACAAAATGTGCGTATGCAGCGAATAAAAAACTATCATCCCGATTACTGCTCTTATATTTAAATGAGCCTGTTCAGCGAGCATTAATAATAGTTAAGGTAATATGTTTTTACTAAGTATTCGACGTGGCGGTTAATATACCACCAGCCGGTTAATTGCACCCTTAATCACTAACCATCTTGCACCTCTATGAGGTTCTAATTTCCGCGTTACAAAAGTGTAATTAACTCGAATATCAGGTTCAACTGCAAATAAATTATATATAACCGACGCAAATAACATGTCGGATGTTTAGGGGCATTTACCCCTAAGAAGGAAAAGAATGAAATATTTTGAAGAAGATCCATACAACGACTCAATGACAGATGCTGAGTTTTTTAAATTGATGGGTGTAGAAAACATGGTTGCAGCCAGTCAAAAATACAACATAGAAAAAGAAAAAAATATTCCACTAGCTCAAGTGCAGCAATCGACTAATTCAATACTTAAGACTTTGCTGCCTGCCGCCATTGTAGTCATGCTTGCAGCGTTATTAGTCTAGCGCAAACGGAAGATTCCTCCATTTTTTTGCGCGCTACTTTCTGTATGGAAGTCCATCAGATCACTTGATGACTTCCAGTTACAATAAAACTACCTCTCCCCTAATATACTATACGATTGAAATTTTTTGAATTAATTCAGCAACCGCTATTGGAGCTGTAACCATTGCGTCATGACTTGTTTCCAACTCATAATAATCGTCAATACCTTCTGCCTGCACACTTCGTAACCCTCCTCGTGGCTTATCACCAATACAATTAATGTATGAGGTCGGCACTTTTAATTCATTCTGCGATTCAAGGTACACCGGCTCAATAAATGTTTGATAAGGATGTGACACAAGCTTCGACATAACCCAATTTATATCCTCATCACTCTCTAAACCAAACACCTTTTTACTCACAACAGGCACTTTCCAGCCATCTCCATATTGTTCTACCTGACTTTCAATGTAGCTCCTGAATTCTGACCCAATGCAATCTAAAAAACATTGACCTGATCGTGGCACAATTGCATCCAAATAAATAATGCGAGCTAGCTTTTTCGGCACACGCTCAGTTAGCAACGTTACTATGATTCCAGCATAACTGTGGCCCACTAGAATCACATCATTCAAATTTTCAGATTCTATCAGGTCGAGAATGTCCCCTACATGCGTTTCGAGCCCTACCTCTTTCGACAACAAGTGTGCTTGTTCACCCAGGCCAGTTAACGTAGGTGTGTAGACTTTATTCCCTGTCGCTTCTAATTCAACACGAACGCGTTCCCAACACCATCCACCATGCCACGCACCATGCACTAGAATATAATTCATTCCTCTCCTCTCCATTCACTTAATAATAGTTTTTAGCTAAACAATTTATTAATTGACGCATAACTGTAAAGAGTATTAATTCCTGTGTAACTGCTCAGCGTGTTTAGATTTTGCCTCAGATCAAGGCGTTTTCGCACGGAGAGAGGGAGCATATAAAAATATGTGACCGATTGAGTACGAAAACAACGCAGATATGAGG
>JAOTSL010000178.1 GCA_029864945.1 Gammaproteobacteria bacterium | reverse complement strand
AAATAACCAGATCGAGTTCATCAGTGACAACTACTAATGTGTCTTCATTGTTTCTATGACAATTTACTTCTACTGGTGTTTGTGAATTTGTTATGGGATTATATGACGTTGGTCCTCACATGTATTAAACATTCACTGAAAACTATCTCTTATTAATCGCATTGCCACTATTAAGTAAGTGTTTTAAGCATTTAAAATTCATACTAGAAATGGAATCGATTTGTAAATAAATTATTGTGCTCAGTTGAGATAGTCATAATATGATCTTGCCTCTTTAAAGGAGGTCTATGTAAATGGATTTAAAATACATGTTAGTGCGGGCCAAATAGTTAAGGTTTTTAGTAGTGTATAAAATAGGGATGTTATGAAGAGGAGAATAAAATGGCACGATTAGCTAAGCTTTCCACAGGGGAGAAAGTTACTATCGGCGCACTTGGCGGTTTGTCTGCGGTGTGTGTTAAATTTCTTGGTCAGGATTACACCATGTTAATTGAGCAAGGGGTTAACCTGAGCGCGGATCAATGGTTTGCTTTCAAAGTCGGTTATATAATTTTGACACCTATTCTCATATTCCTAGGGGCTGTTTTAGCGTGGGTTTCGGAGGAGTCGAGCCGTGTCAAACTGCTAGCCATTGCTATCGCAGCTCCAGCCATGGTTACTACATGGTCCGGGGGAATTAAATCAAATGAACCCACTTCGATGGCAAGTTTTAGTATTATTTCATCTGCACATGCAGTTGAAATGGACAAAAATAACTATAGCTTAAAAATAGTAGATCCAATGACTCGTTCTACAATGAGTTGGTGGGATACAAGTGTTAGTGGCGTAAAAATGTTTTTTGGCTACGACAAAGAAATTAAGTCGTACTATGTCGTCGCGGGTTCTTTTAAAGACCGAGAGAGTGCTAAAAAGCATTCAAAAAATGTAAACGACAAAGACGCAACGTATCGTGCGTATGTGGGGGCTAAAACTCAAAATGGGTATTATCCTGTGTTACTTGGAGAGGCTGTAACACTAAGCAAAGCAAATGCTTTGAAACAAAAAATTGTAGGTAACAGAGTTATTCTTGATGCCTATCTGGTATCGTCGGACAATATAAAGCCAAGTTTTAGCTATGCGTTTGGTGATTAGTTAGTAGCGTAAAGAAAGAGATAAATGAATTACTCTTACGGTTACGCTACGGAAGTATCATCTAATTTCGACTATAGTTTGCCTAATAAACCCAGAACTAATTGATTTGACGCATTAGCGTGACCAGCCATGGCAATGCCGGCATCTTTTAATATCAAGCTACGGGTGAGTTCTGCTGTTTCTTTGGCATAATCGGTATCTTCGATTCGGCTACGCGAAGCAGATAAGTTCTCACTGTAGTTTTCCAAATTACGAACTGTTGATTCAAAGCGATTATTTAAAGCGCCGTAGCTTGCGCGTTGAGCAGAAACGCGAGCGATAGCGGCATCAATTGTCGCTAGTGTATTGTTTGCTTGGTTGACTGTGCTGATATCAACTTCAGATACACTCAATAATTGAGAAGCTGCAGATGTTGTTGCTGCAACATCTCCTGCAGTACCGGCAACAGTGAAAGAATTGTTTGAATCAAGTGTAACTTGACCAGTGGCAACAGCGGTATCTTGTGTAGAATTCGCGGCAGTTAAAACTTGACTGGATCCATTGCTAGAAACGGTAACATCACCTGCATTAGCGGAGGTTGTATCGCTGACTTGAATGGATTCACCTTCGCTATGAGTAAGTGTAATTCCAGTGCCATTTTGACTGACGCTTGCAGTGACACCAGTTTGTACGCTTTTATCGTTGAACGATGTTACGGCTTGTGAGAGTGCATCAGAACCCCCAGCGGCCGACAAGTTAAACCCAACCGTTTGTGTTGATCCATTATCTGCAGTTATTTCTAATTGATAGGATCCTGCTGAACCAAACTGTAAATCAACACTGGTAGCTGCGCTAGCAGTTATACTTGTTTGTTCTGAGACTGTATTGATTTGTGCGGCAATAGCTTTAGCGGAATCACCAGCTTGGTAATTTACAGTTGCAGAGCCACTTTGACCACTAATATCCAGGCTGCCAGCAGCGGTAACTCGATCTGTTGTTGCAACTGATGACGCTTCACCTGCAATGCGTTGATCGCCATATTGACTGGTTTGAAAATTGGAAGTTGTAGCCACAATGGTTTGATTGGTGTTTGCACCGACTTGAAAAGCAGCTGTACCAAAACTACCGTCTAAGAGTTTTTGGCCATTAAATTCAGTACTACCCGATAAACGGTTTAATTCAGACGTGAGCTGACTTGCTTCTTGTTGTAGTGCTTGTCGATCTGAGGAGCTGTTAGTCCCATTAAGTGACTGTACAGCGAGCTCACGTACGCGTTGCAACATATTGCTTGCTTCGCTTAAAGCGCCTTCAGCAACTTGAGCAAGTGAGATGCCGTCGTTTGCATTACGTCTCGCGACATTGCTGCCACTGATTTGAGAGACCATACGGGCGACGATTGCCAATCCAGCAGCATCATCTTTTGCACTATTTATCCTTTTGCCGGATGAGAGGCGTTGTAATGGCGTGGATAAGTCTTTTTCAGTGCGATTTAGATGTTTTTGCGCGTTAATTGACGAAATATTGGTATTAATTTTCATGACCATAAGCAGCTCTGTTTGATTAGATTAGTGGCGTTTTACTATTAGGGTAAATTATATATACATGAAAATATCAGAAGGGAACTAGTTCACAAAGCGGCGATAATTGATGATTGTGCATTAATTACTGTGCTGAAGTTGGCAGTTTAGATCAATAATAACGTAATGTTTTAGCTGCTTCTTGGGAGAAATATGAGTGTATTGAATCGTTACATTATAATTTGCGTAATGTTAATTGCACGGCAAAGGGCCAGGTTGGTTATCAATCAATTAGGATAGATTAATAAAAAGAGCGGGGGAAGCACTATTAAAGTACACAGAAATATAAACTGCCAAGTGGAGGAAGTGTTTGACTGGGCATAGCTATTTTGTATTTAAAAATGACTGGCGTTAACACAAGTCAGGAAAAATTCATTTAGTTCGTTACGATCGAAGCGCCTTCACTATTGGTCGTAAATGAAAAGTTGTACTCATCAAAATTATTACCCGACTTATTGCTAACCCGTAAGGTAAATGTATATTCACCAGGAGGTAATGACATGCTCGCGCCATGGGTTTGTAGCGTGGTAAATTCTTGTACTACACGATCAAATACAGAAACCAAATCTTCCGCGTTGGGGTTTTTCCGAAATGTACCTTTGCCCTTTTTAGCGATTTCTTGTAGTTTCACTTCATTTATAGTGTCACCTAGCCCAATAACGTGCACGGTTAAGTTGCTACTGTTGTCTAGCTTTTCCAATAATTCAGCAGATGTCGTTGCTTTATAGCCGATAGTGGAATATTCGGCCCCAGTATCAGTAGAACTCGTTTCCATTATAAAATCAGAATTATCAAACCAACTGTAATTGTCTTTACCGTCAGAAAAAACTAGCATAATATTTTGATCGGTCGGAGATACTGATGTCTGTTCTTTTTTTGGTAAAGCATTGAGTTTGTCTACCATAAAGTCTGTGGCAGCAAATAGTTTGGTAGAGCTAATTTCACTATCGTTTGGTGACGGAATGGAAGTGATGTCTTGCGGCGTCCATTGTTTGTTAATAGTATCGACTGAGTAATAAATATAGTTATTAAACCAGGCGGTATAAAAATTAAATTTACTGGCCTTTGGTTGCCAGATTTCGATGCCGGACTGTATACTTTGTTTTGCTGCAGCAAGCATTGGTATTAGTGCTTCTCTGTCGACCATAGAATAACTGGTATCGAGTACTAGGCCGAAATTAACATCAAACTGTAATTCATTAGCGGTGCTTAGCAGTTGAGATTCAATACTAACGTCTTCCCCATCTCTTTTTAATTCTATATTTATTTGGTCTGAAGAAAGTGGATACCCGTCACTATCACGAGGAACAAATTGTAAAACGACATTTGTTCGACCTCCAGGTTGGAGTGATACTTTAGGGCTATCTTCTAGTAAATCGATAACAACGCTACCGGCGTAATTGCCCGCGTCATCGATGAGGACTTGTTGTTCTTCAGCTTTAGGCACCAAATCATTGACATCACCTCCACCACAAGCAGTGAGTAAAATGACGAACATGAGAATCACTAATGTGTGCGCTATAAAATCTTTAGTTGTGGAATTTGTCATGTTTGCCTCGGTGTTGATAATGGAAGACTAAAACTCAGAGCCGGTGTCTCTTGCAAGTAATGCGTGTACTGCCTGAGTCGGCGTTTTATTCATATACAGCACATTATAAACTTCTTGAACAATTGGCATTTCGATATCCAATGTTTTTGCAAGTTCAAAAATCTTTTTTGTAGTCGAAATGCCTTCAGCAACTTGCCCAAGTTCTATTTGAATTTGTTCTATTGATTTACCTTCAGCAAGGCCAAGTCCAACACGTCGATTACGACTTTGGTTATCAGTGCAGGTTAAAATTAAATCACCAAGGCCAGCCAATCCCATAAATGTTTCTTGCTTTCCGCCAAGTTTTTGTCCAAGGCGAGATATTTCAGCCAGTGCGCGGGTGATGAGCGCAGCGCGAGTATTGGCGCCAAACCCTAAGCCGTCGGCAATACCTGCAGCGATAGCCATCACATTTTTAACTGCGCCGCCGATTTCTACGCCGATGATGTCATCACTGGTATAAGCCCGGAAGTGATCATTAGATAGGTGAGTGGCAAATGTGGTGGCAAGGTGCTGATTGTTTGATGCAACAGTAATTGCTGTGGGTAATCCTTTTGCGACTTCCATGGCAAACGTAGGACCAGAGAGAATACAAACATCAGTATCATTCCCAAGAACGTCAAGCACCACGTCATGCAATAGTTTTAGGTTATCCTGTTCTAGCCCCTTACTTGCTATGGCAATTTTAGAGTTGGATTTGGAAATATAGGGTTGCACAAGATTCAGAGTTTCACGTATGCCGGAAGAGGGAACTACCAGCAAAATCTCATTTACATTATTTATGCAGGACTCAATACTTGTGTGGATTTCCAGTTTTTCGGGAAACTTGATATTAGGAAGATATTTGGAGTTGCATCGCGATTTTTCTATTTCTTGTAAATGGGCTGTGTTACGCCCCCAAAAATTAACGGACAGCCCGTTCCTGGCCAGGAGTACAGCGAGTGCTGTACCCCATGATCCAGTGCCAATAACAGCAATTTTATTACTTGTTTTTATGACATCGTTTGACATGTTATTAGTGAGTAGTTGCTGTTTCGCCTGCTTGCTGCTGTTGCAGGTGCTGTTGATATAAACCGTCGAAGTTGACTGGCGCTAACAACATTTGTGGGAAACCACCTTTAACGACAAGATCAGAAATAGCTTCACGTGCGTAAGGAAACAAAATGTTGGGGCAATATGATCCGGCCATGGCGCCCATGTCTTGATCAGTGTAACCTGATATTGTAAAAATGCCGGCTTGCTTAATTTCACACAAATAGGCCGTTTCTTCGCCAATTTTAGCGGTAACTGTGATGGTTAAAATAATTTCATGCACATTGTCGCCAAGTGTTGTAGCCGAATTGCCTAATTGAAGCCCAATTTCTGGCTCCCATTTTTGTTGAAAAATAGCGGGTGTATTAGGTGTTTCGAAAGAAACATCTTTTAAATAAATTTTTTGAATCTGAAAATTTCTTTCGGCGTTTTCCTGGGTTGCAGCATTGTTTTCTTCGGTCATTATTCCCTTCCTATATTTTTGCCAAGGTACTCTTGGTCCATTGATCTAATTGTTGTAAATTCATTGCACCTGAAATACGGTCAATTTCTTTGCCTTTGTGAAAAAGAACCAGCGTTGGGATGCTTCGAATATTAAACCGAGATCCTAACACTTGCTCTTCTTCGGTGTTAATTTTTCCAATACGTAATTGTGGTTCAAAAAGGGTAGCTGCTTGAGCGAGTACCGGTGCCATCATTTTGCAGGGGCCACACCATGGCGCCCAAAAATCAACGAGTATCGGTAATTCTGATTTAATAACGTGGTTAGTAAAATTAGCTTGAGACAGGTTTACTGGTTTTTTACAAAATAAGGGCACCTTGCAAGTGCCACAGTTACCGTTAGCCGATAACTTTTCTTTAGGAATGCGGTTGAGCTTATTGCATTCGGGGCAGGCAATGATAAGGCTTGTCATGATGACTAGTCGCTATCTTGTTCTGGAAATAGTAATGGGTCTAGCCGGTTATCGAGATCCAGCATATACAAATCATCAAACCCGCCAACATGAAAGTCCCCAATAAATATTTGTGGCACACTAAAACGTTTGGATCGCTGATACATCTCTTCGCGTATGTCGTTATCGGTATCAACGCGATGTTCGATATAGTCTACGCCCTTTTTATCAAGCAGGATCTTTGCTCGAATACAATAAGGACAGCTTGGAGTTACGTATATTACGACGTTGGTCATTTTAGGACTTTTTGTTCTTACGTTTTTCTGTTTTATTGACAGGAAGGTTTGCTGCTGCCCAAGCACCTAAGCCACCATCGATATTAAACATATTTTCAAAGCCGTGTTTTTTTAGGGTGTTGCCCGCTTGTTTTGAGCGCATTCCTGTCTGACAGTAGATGACGACTGTATTACCTTTGTACTGATCGAGTTCACGAATTCTGCTTTCCAGAGCGCCAAGTGGAATGTGAACGGAGCCTAGAATATGCCCTTCTTTGTATTCTTTCTCAAGTCGAACATCTAGCACTAGCGTGTCGTCATCGTTCATCATTCGCA
>JAOTSL010000016.1 GCA_029864945.1 Gammaproteobacteria bacterium | reverse complement strand
GGTGTCATCGCTAGCAGTATTCCCTGTTAATGTTGAAGTTACTGCCTTGAATAAAAAACTTTCCTTGAACGTGGCTGCAAAGGATAGCTTAGGGAGAAGAATTGTTGGGCTTAGTGGTCTTAACTGGAGTAGCACTAATGAAGCAATAGCGACGGTCAATGCATTTGGTGAAGTAACAACGCATGCAATGGGTAATGTTTCAATTAGTGCAAGTTATGAAAATATTGCTGATGAAAGTAGTGTCACGATTAATCAAACAGGGAATGTGATTGATGGGACGGCAAGGTATGAAGATAGAATATATTCGACAAATACGAGAACGGGTTTCACCGGTTTTACCAGTTATATCTTTAAAGCTATACGTTATGCCACGATAGAATTACTGGATGAAAATGGCGATGTTTTTATTAGCACAGAAACCGATGATAGTGGTGCATATGTAATAGGTAATATTATCCCTGATATTTATACTATTCGGTTGCTTGCCGAAGTGAAAGGGGCACCTGCATCTGGGTTGAGTGTTAACGATATGCGGGGTGCAATCTATGCCACTAGCCAATCATCTGCTGCTGGCACACTAAAATATGCATTTAATTTAAATCGCAGTCGGCCCGAGGTTGGTGCGTTTAATTTACTTGATGTTGCCACGGTTTCAGCTGAGTACTCCAGCCAGGTATTAAATGCAGATGTTTCTGATTTACAAATCTATTGGGAGACTGGTTACGGTCTTGGGGGTACGTATTATTGTACCGGCTATGATGCGTCCTCTTGTTTAAATAATAAGGGAATTTACATTATTAGCGAAATAGCATCATCATTTAATGGAGGTGTGTTGGATACGGACGAGTTTGATGATGATGTAATAATGCATGAGTTTGGGCATTTTGTAATAGATAACAATTCCGTAGATGATTCGCAGGGTGGGAGTCATTCAATAACGCAAAATGACAGTGATTTACGCTTGAGCTGGAGTGAAGGTTGGGGAACATTTTTCCCGTCAGCGGTAAAGTTCTGGTTAATTGAGCAGGGACGACGCGAACTAATATCATCTAAGTTAGTGATAACCACCTACATCGACACGATTGGGGCTGAGGCCGCTTTGAAGCATGATATTAGAGCAGGTGAAGAGGGAGATGGCTTTTATTACGCCAGTAGTGAAGCTGCCGTTAGCCGTATACTCTGGAATGTGTTAGACAATTTTGGTATGCCCAAAATATGGGATGTGCTGGTCAATTATTTTCCTACAAGTGACCGACCAACTAGCTTGCCAGTGTTTTGGGACGGGTTGTTATCAAGCGAATTATTTTTTAGTAATGAATTGGTGACGCTTGAGGGAATATTTAACGACAGACGGGTGAATTATAAAAGTGATGCATCTGAGAACGATAATACATTAGCGACAGCCACTGTTTTGTTAGTGGATGCTGTTCCAAATCCAAATGAAACGAGCACAATATACAGCGATAGCCTAGCTGCAGATGTGGACTATTTTTCTTTTACCGCGCAAGCGGGTAAAGCGTACAAAGTGTCAACGACTGAGTTATTTAACGGAATAGATACAGCTATTCGTTTATTTGATGCCGATGGAAATTTAATCGGTGCAAATGATGACGCGGACCCCACTGCTTACTTAAAAGACGATCCTTATGCCGGTGCAAAAAGGGTTAGAAACAATAAGACAGCGATGGCTTCGGCAATTGATTTTACCGCATCAGCGAATGGGCAATATTTTGTAGAGGTGAAATTTGCGGATAAAACCTCTTTCACATACGATTTTGTGGGACACTATGGCTCGTATAAATTGGTGGTTGCTGAAGTTAAGTGAGGCGATGACCGATAAATATAAACGTAAGCTAAACCATATAAATCAAAATAGAGAAAAAATGGAGCTTAGGTCTAAATGGTAAATTCAGTTACAATTCCACCTTTGCTAGGCTTTGTAAACTAAATTGGTGTGTGCGTGTCATATTTTAGCAGTTAGTTGTAGATAACAATAGATGAAAACTTAAAACGTATAATGAACACTTTTGACTTAAAAAATATAATTAATACTTTTGACTTTAAGCAATTAAACCTAATCGGTTTGGCTCAGATGTTTACGAGCTATATGCCCGGTGTCGCGTCTGCTGCGCTGGTTGTTGTGTTGGCTCAAGCTATGGCAAGTTTGACCTGGGATATGATGCCGGAAAAGCCATATGTCGCCCCACCTGAAATATCTGAAAATCATTTAAGCCGCAGTAATCCTCAAAATGTGTCTTCAAGTGCATCTACTTACAACAAAATTATCAGTTTTCATTTATTTGGAATGGCAAGGAATGAAGCAGCGCAACCTGTTGTAGCACCTGTTTCTGTTGCGCAAGAAGCACCTGACACTCAATTGACGCTAACCTTGAAAGGCGTTGTTGCTTCCGCCGATATGATTGATGCGTGGGCGATTGTCGCAGATAGAACAGGTAATGAAGACAGCTATGGGATTGATGCACCATTACCCGGCGGTGCAATATTGAAAGAAATTTATTCTGATCGGATTATTTTGCTACACAACGGCCGATTAGAAACATTGCGCTTACCCACGTCTGACCTAGGGGCAAGCAACAATGCCAGGTCGACGAATAGCCGACGTTCATCTTCACGCAACAATAGACGACAACAGTCATCACGCTCAACATCTAATGTAAATCGGCTTTCTTCTCAGGCAACACAATCGTTAAGAGGTTATAAGGATAAATTGTTAAATGATCCTCAGTCGGTGATGAACAGTGTGAGAGCTGAGCCTTATAGGCAGTCGGGGCGGTTAAAAGGGTACAGAATATTTCCGGGCAAGGACAAAGAATTGTTCGGGCAAATTGGTCTCGAACCGGGTGATATAGTCACGTCTGTAAACGGTATAGAACTTGATAGCCCCTTAAAAGGCTTGGAAATCATGCAGCAGTTGTCGGGAACATCTAACGTTTCTGTAAATGTTTTGAGAAACGGTGTTAGCCAAACGTTTGAAACTTCGCTAAATTAGATGAGCTGTATTTAGGCCAGCACAGCCTGCTGGTCTAAATTACGGCATTTGGACAATTAAAATTAGAACAACTGGAATGGAATTAATGCTAGTTCGAAATTATTACCTGAAGAATATCTGGAAAGTTTGTTTTTTAACTGGGTTGTTGTTGACGAGCAGTAGCTTGTTCGCAAAATCGGTCACGTTGAATATGAAAGGCGCTGATATTAATGCGGTGATTTCAACGGTGGCAGAGGCAACTGGTAAAAACTTTATCATCGACCCTCGTGTTAAAGGTAAGGTTACAATTATTTCAACCAAACCTTTAAATAAAGACCAGCTTTATCAGGTTTTTCTCGCGATTCTCGATGTGCATGGTTTTACTGCGGTCCAGTCAGGCAATAACGTCATTAAAATCATTCCGGATTCCGACGCAAAGCATAACGGAACGCCATCCGAAGGTGTAGGCGAAGAAATGATTACCCAGGTGGTGGAAATAAAACACATTGCGGCAGCGCAACTCGTGCCTATTCTTCGGCCACTTGTGCCACCACAAGGGCATTTGGCTGCTCATGCTCAAACAAACGTGCTTATTATTGCCGACCGGGTGAGTAACATTAACCGGTTATTGAAAATTATTGAGAAGATTGACGAGCCGAGTAGTAGTGAAATTGAAATTGTTCAGCTTCAGCACGCATCAGCTAGTGAAGTCGTTCGCGTATTAACCACATTGCAACAAAAAAATCAAAAGTCTCAACCTAAAACTAATTCACCGACACTGGTGGCGGATGAGCGAACAAACTCGATATTGATGGGGGGCGATAAAACAACTCGCCTTGGATTAAAAGCACTGATTGCTCATCTGGACACGCCATCTGAAATGGTGGGTAATACTCATGTAATCTACTTGCATTATGCCAAGGCAAAAGATCTCGTCTCGGTATTAACTGGTGTTGGTAAAATCAAAGCAAAAGCTGGTGGAAAAAGTAGCAAAGCCCAGCGCTCTTCAAGTAATGGTAATTTTGATATTCAGGCAGACGAATCGTCCAACACCTTGGTGATTACTGCCGCGCCAGATATCTATCGTTCATTGGTGAGTGTGATTAAAAAATTAGACGTGCGTCGAGCCCAGGTTATGGTCGAAGCAATTATTGCTGAAATATCGGCTAATAAAACTAACGAGCTTGGTATTCAATGGTTTGGTGATGGATCACAGTCAGGCGTTGCGCCAATTGGTGCGACTAATTTTGGCTCACCCAGTATTGCGGATGTTGGTGCGGCAGCGGCAGCTGTTTCTGCGGGTACAGTAGCCAATCCTGCCAGTTTGCTAGGTTCAGGTTTAACGCTGGGAGTTGGTCGGTTAAATAGTGACACGCTAAATTTTGGCGTGTTGTTACGTGCATTGGCAGCGACAAGTGCGGCCAACTTATTGTCTACGCCAAATATAGTTACTATGGATAACGAAGAAGCAGAAATATTTGTTGGTCAGGAAGTTTCTGTACCGACAGGCAGTTTTACTCAAACTAGTTCAAGCTCAAGTAATCCTTTCACCACTTTTAAGTCAAAACAGGTGGGTATTCGCTTAAAAGTGAAACCTCAAATTAATGAAGGTAATGCAATCAGGCTTGATATTGAGCAAACAGTGGATGCGATTACCGCTGGTCAGGCTGGTACTGCAGGTTTGGTTACCAGTCAGCGTACAATTAAAACCAGTGTAATGGTTGAGGATAGTGAAGTTATCGCATTGGGCGGCTTAATTGCCGACGATGAAACAAAAACAGTGCAAAAAGTTCCCTTGCTGGGAGATATTCCTCTACTCGGTGCATTGTTCCGCTATAAAAATGTCGTGAAAGATAAAAAGAATTTAATGGTGTTTTTGCATCCAACTATTCTTAGAGATGCTGCCACCAATACTATTATTTCCGGTTCTAAATACAGAGATATGCGCACATTGCAAATGATGCAGCGTAATGGTTCGAATATGGAAAAAATTGAAAAAGAAATAGCGCCAATAATGCCTAAGCTGGAAGATATAATTTCATTTAAAAAGAAATTAAACGTTGATAAAAAACAAACTTCCGCCGAAATATTCCTTAATCAAGAATGATTTTTAGGCGAATATGAAAATGTATACACCAGATAATCTAAATGAGAACACGGCATCGGTGCCTGAGACGATTGAGTCTGAAGCCATAGAAACTGTTGCTGAAAAAAAGCGGGTTTCGTTTGCTTTTGCAAAACGCCATCAGATTATTTTAGATACCAACAAAGAAGACAGCTATCAGATTCATTTTGGCCCCGATACCAGCTTGCAAACATTAAACGAGCTGCGACGATATTTGCGCGTGCCATTAAAGCTTCAAATGCACAAAACCGAAGAATTTAATCGTCGTCTGCAGGAAAATTACGAACAGGGGTCAAACGAAGCCATGCAAATGGCCGGTGAGCTTGGTGAAGAACTGGATTTATTCAGCGTCGCTCAAGAGCTGGGCGAGCCGGAAGATTTGTTAGAGGCGGCCGACGACGCCCCAATTATTCGTTTAATCAACGCACTTTTGACTGAAGCAATCAAAGAAGGTGCGTCTGATATTCACATCGAGCCTTATGAAAACCGGCTAGTGGTACGTCTGCGAGCTGACGGTGTTTTGCGGCAGGTGCTTGAGCAGAAAAAAGCGATCACGTCTCTAATTGTCTCGCGAATAAAAGTTATGGCAAAGCTGGATATTGCCGAAAAACGCTTACCACAGGATGGTCGTATTTCTCTCCGAATAGCCGGCCGCTCAGTTGATGTGCGTGTTTCAACGATGCCATCGAGTCATGGTGAGCGTGTTGTATTACGTTTGCTTGATAAGCAAGCCGGGCGTATAGATCTTGAAAGGCTGGGGATGGCAAAAGTGTCTCTTGATGCCATGGTTCAAATGATCAAGAAGCCGCACGGAATAATTTTGGTCACCGGACCCACCGGTTCAGGTAAAACCACCAGTCTTTATGCTGTACTTACTCGGTTGAATGACAGACAACGTAATATCATGACGGTTGAAGACCCGATTGAGTACCATCTTGACGGAATAGGCCAAACTAACGTTAACGCCAAAGTGAACATGACGTTCGCAAAAGGTTTAAGAGCAATTTTGCGCCAAGATCCGGATGTAGTCATGATTGGTGAGATCCGCGATCTCGAAACTGCCGAAATCGCAGTACAGGCTAGTTTAACTGGTCACCTGGTATTATCTACGCTGCATACAAACACAGCAGTAGGTTCAGTAACGCGATTACGTGACATGGGTGTTGAGCCTTTTTTACTCTCATCAAGTTTGATCGGAGTGGTTGCTCAGCGTTTGGTTCGTGTATTGTGCCCAAGTTGTAAAAAGCCTGCTCAAGCTAGTGCCGCTGACTGTAAATTATTGGGCGTGGATTCGGTAAATCCACCAACATTATTTACACCTCAAGGTTGTGCGGAATGTAATCATCTGGGCTACCGCGGTAGAACAGGTATTTACGAGGTGATTGAAATAGATAATGAAATGCGGGAAATGATTCACGACGGAACAGGAGAGCACCTACTTGAGGCGCATGCACGTCAATTTTCTCCAGGTATTAGGCAAGATGGTATTCGGCGCATATTAAATGGCGAAACTTCATTGGAAGAAGTTATGCGCGTAACGCGAGAAACTTGATAACTAATGTCTGTATTTGAATACAAAGCACTCGACGCGAATGGTAAAGAAACAAAAGGTGTACTTGAGGCTGATAACTCCCGTCAGGTAAGGCAAATTCTGCGTGATAAAGGCTGGATGGCACTGTCTGTTGACGAAACCCGTCAAACGGAAGAAAAAAAACGCAAGCAAATCGCATTATTTAATAGCGTTAGCGCAACAGACTTATCGTTATTAACCCGTCAATTATCAACACTCGTTCGCTCGGGTATTCCTGTAGAAGAAGCTTTGCAGGCAGTATCTCAGCAAACAGAAAAACCCCGATTAAAAAGCATGGTAATGGGTGTGCGCTCCCGCGTTCTGGAAGGGCATTCACTTGCTACTGCGCTGGCCGACTATCCTCATGTTTTTAATGAGCTTTTTCGAAGCACAGTAGAAGCTGGCGAGCAATCAGGCCACATCAATACCGTTCTTGATCGTTTGGCTGACTACACAGAAGGCCGGCAGCAACTACAGCAAAAAATGATGATGGCATTGTTATACCCGATACTAATCAGTATTGTAGCTGTTGTTGTTGTTGTCTTATTATTGGCTTATGTTGTGCCTCAAGTTGTTGAAATGTTTGATCATATTGGCCAAGAACTGCCAATGTTAACCATTGGTATGATTGCAACAAGTGATTTCATTACTCAATACGGAATATATGTAGCGGCTTTGCTTGTGATGATGTTTGTTGGTTTTCAATATATGTTGAAAAATGAGGGATTTAAGCGGGAATACCATAAGTTTTTGTTGAAGATACCGCTGATATCAAAATTGGTGAGAGGCTTGAATACCGCGCGGTTTGCCAGAACTTTTAGCATATTAGCCGCCAGCGGTGTGCCTATACTTGACGCTATGCGTATATCGTCACAGGTATTGGTTAACCTACCCATGAGAGATGCTGTTGCAGAGGCTTCGGATCGAGTAAGAGAGGGGGCTGGTATAAGTAAATCATTGGCAGCCAGTGGTTATTTTCCGCCGATGACGATTCATTTGATTGCCAGCGGTGAAACAAGCGGTAACCTGGAAGAAATGCTTGAGCGGTCAGCTGATAGTCAGGAGCGTGAAATGGAAGCCTTGCTGGGTACAATCATGGGGTTGTTTGAGCCGCTGATGATCTTGTTTATGGGGGCTACAGTGTTGGTGATTGTATTAGCGATTATGATGCCGATTCTGGATATGAATCAACTGGTGAAGTAAAAACTGGTTTGAAGAAAGTAGTAATAACCGAGAAGGTCAGGCCGCAGTTTTATTGCTTTTTTAGTTGCGACCTACCTTCAACCCTCCGCCACTCCCCCGAATGTTCTTTAACGCATCTTAGGTATGTTCTATTAAAGGCAGATTAATAGGCGCGATAATGTCACTACCTAGCATGCTCAACTTTTGTCCCAGAGACTACGTATTTCGTACTTAATCGGTCACGCGATACTTAAGAAGTAATGTTGATGCGTTTGTTTTTTTGTTAAGAGCCTCAATGGCTCGCATTATATAATAATACTTATTTACAAACGCCTACAGATCCAGGGCGGCACCGCTTGCGATTTACCCAGGTTGCATTATCCAAAATGGCATTCGTAAAAATTGCGTTATTGATGTCGGCATTGTGCAGGTCAGCACCTTGCAGATTAGCGTTACTAAAGTCGGCTCCGCTGAGATCACTGTTATCAAGTTTGGCGCGTGAAAAATCAGCATTTTGTAAATTAGCATCGCTCATATAGCTTTCGCTCAAAATAGCTTGGTGAAATATTGCACCACTTGCATTTACTTGAGCCATATTGGCTTGTTCAAAATTACTTTTACTAAAGTTACTTTGACTTAAATTTGCTTCTGTTAATGTCGCGTTGTAAAAGCTGGAATTGCTGAAATCTGATTTGTTGATTCGTGACTGACTTAGGTTCGCTCTGTCAAATGAAGTGTGAGTTAGGCGAGCATTGTTGATGCTGGTTTTTTTAAGGCTGGCTCCGACAAATCGGGCTTTTTTTGCTTTAACACCTTCAAGGTTTGCATTATTAAGGATTGCAGAACCAAGATCTGCATTTGCTAAACGTGATTTCGTTAGATTTGTATCGTTGAAATTGGTGTTTTTTAAAACAGCCTCTCTCAAATCTATTTTTTGGAAATCTTGTTTTTCTTTATTGCAACCATCCCAGTTAACTCTGGGTGCAGGTGGATCTATACAGTCTGCACTGACAATAGTTGGCATTATTATGGACAGTAGAATAGTAGCGATTGAAAAATTGTTCATAGATTGCACGCAACAGTTATTAGATTACGTCATGTTAGCAGATTATGTGCAGAGAAAAAGATAAAGCTGACTGAATTGCGGACATATAATGCGCTTATTATTTCACTGCTATTAACTGAATTTGTAGTATGTTTAAATGTGCTGTTCGAATAAGTGAAAACTTTAATGACTAAAGTAATTATATATTTTAGTCGATCTACTATAAGCAGGATGTTTGTCGACTTTAATAGACGGAACACATTAACGTATAAACAGTCCTAATGTTGATAATGCTTATGTAAAATAGTTCTAGTAAATAGTTCTAGTAAATAGTTCTAGTAAATAGTTCTTAGTAAATAGACCAATGAAATGAATAACTGAATATGGAGAACAAGTTGATTATTAAGCCACTGAATCGTCGCCGAACAAAAAAATTGGGTAAAGCTACGGGTTTTACATTAATAGAAGTTATGGTTGTAATTGTGATTCTGGGTATTCTCGCTGCTGTGGTTGTGCCACGCGTAATGGATAGGCCTGATACAGCGCGAGTAACTAAAGCAAAGCAGGATATCCGTACGCTTGAAAGTGCTATGAATTTATACAAGCTGGATAATTTTAATTACCCCAGTACAGATCAGGGGCTTGAGTCACTGGTTTCTGAGCCGTCAGGTTCGCCAGAAGCAAAAAACTGGAAATCTGGTGGTTATATTGGCCGCCTGCCTAAAGATCCGTGGGGAAATGAGTATCAGTTTCTGAATCCTGGAGTTAACGGTGCGATTGATATTTTCACTTATGGAGCAGATGGCGAAGAAGGTGGTGAGGAAATGGCTTCTGATCTGGGAAACTGGAACCTAGATCAATAGAATCAACCTCAGACAATTCGTAAATTCATGAAAATTCTGGGTCACGTATTACTTCATATGCTCCGGGTTATAACTAACTCGGGGCTTCTGCTTTTGTCTAACTGCCTTACCTTCAAACCGGGAAATAACAAGGCAAAGAAAAAGAAAAATCTTGGTTTTACCCTGATTGAGCTAATGGTCGTTATTGTAATCGCTGGTATGCTGGTTACATTTGCGTCGCTATCAATAAATAATAGTTCCGACAAGCAGCTTGAGACAGAGGCCAAACGTTTTGTATCGCTGGCTAAGTTTGCCGCAGACGAGGCAATTATGAACTCGCGAGAAATTATTCTTAAAGTTGAAGAGCAGCAATATAGTTTTGTTGAGCCAGGGCCGGACAATGCATTAGTTGATATGGGCGAGAGCGACCCTATATTTCGAGCGCGTGAATTACCTGAGCATATCCGTATCAGTGGTGATATTTCCGGTGAGGCGTTGATCTTTGAAAAAAAGAAGAGTGATGATGAAGAGGGCGACTATGGAAAGATTGGCATATTTTCAAGCGGTGAAATGATTCCATTTTCACTTACATTCACACAGGATGATGGCGTGGCGTTTGAAGTGTCTGGTGATTATGCTGGAAAAGTTGAATACCTCGGTAAAGTTAAGTGAAAGGCCAATTGAAGAGTTAAGTGAAAAGTTAAGTGAAAAGGTATCAAAAAAAACACGGCGGTTTTACCCTACTAGAGGTGCTTGTTGCATTAGGTATTTTGGGTATGGCGCTAGGTGCAATTACGCAAAGTATTGGTTCCACCATTAATAACGTGAGCTACTTGCGCGACAAAACATTTGCTCATTGGGTTGGAATGAATCGAATCGCTGAATTGCGATCAAATGGTAAATGGCCATCCGTTGGTAGCAGTGATGGTAGTGAAATGATGGGCAATCATGAATGGTTCTGGAAAGAAAGTGTTAGCCCATTAAATGAACAATTTAAAAGTCTCCGACGGGTGGAGATTGAAGTGCGTAGTAAAAGAAATGATAAAAAAGCACTGGTATCTTTGATGACGGTAATCGGAGAGCCGTAAGTGTGATGACAGTGGCAGTGCAATTAAAAGATAAAAATCAAGGTTTCACTTTGCTGGAATTGCTGATTTCAATGTCTATCTTTTCAATTTTGTCTTTAATGGCATACGGCGGTCTTGAATCTATTATTACGACCAAAACGCATACCGAACAAATTTCTAAGCGAATAGTAAAGCTACAGCAGACTTTTATGTTTATCGGTCGTGATGTTGAGCAGGCTATTGGTAGAAGTGTGCGCGATGGGTTTGGTGAGGTGCAACCAGCCATGAAGGGGGATTCATTCGCACGGGAAATATTAACATTGACCCGAGCAGGATATAGGAATCCATTACAAGTAACTCGTAGCCAGATGCAGCGAGTGGCCTATCGATTTGAAGACAACAAACTTATTAGGTTGAGCTGGAAAATGCTGGATCAGGATTTTGATCAGGAGCCGGAAGCCAGAGAGTTGTTGGATAAAATAGAAAAGATCGAGATACGTTATTTTGATTCAGCCGCACAGCCGCAGCAGCAATGGCCCAATGGTACGGGGGACAATGTTGATACCATGCTGCCGTGGGCGGTAGAGCTAACGCTTACACTGGAAGACATGGGTGAAATTCGTCGTCTATTTAGTGTGACGCATTAGGGGGATATGACGACATGATGGTTCGGCGCGCAAGGTTTAGGTTTAGGCTTAAAAAGAAAGAAAGAGGTGTGGCGTTAATTACCGCCTTACTGATTGTTTCTTTAGCGACCATAATGGCCGTATCCCTCATGTCTCGGCAATACATGGATATTCGGCGTACGGGTAATATAATGTCCTCCGACAAAGCTTATCTGCAAGCGCTCACCATGGAAATATCATCTGCTAGTTTATTGAAGGTTTCACGGCAGACATCACCAGATCACTTTGATGATAAAAAAGCGTTTGAAGAGGCGGTACTGGGTATAAACGCAAATGCTATGCAAGTATCCGAAAATGAAGCAAAGGTGAATTTGGAACTTGTGTATCCTGAAGCCTTATTTAATGTAAATACCTTGCTTAAGCCCAATGGTAATATAGATCTAAAGCGTAAAACACAATTTAAAAACTTAATGGATTTAGTGCTTGAAGATCTTGGTTTATCAATTTATATATCTGATAACTTGGTCGATAGTCTGGTGGATTGGATTGATGCCGATGATAATGTAAGCCCCAATGGTGCGGAAGACAGCACATATGAATCAAAAGATCCGCCGTACAAAACAGCCAATCAGATTATGCAGAGTATATCTGAGCTGCAATTGGTAGAAGGGTTTGATAAAACGATTTTATATGGCATTCCAAAAGATGAAAAAGACGAAAGTAGTGAGGCAATTTCTGGTGTATTGCATTACGTAACCGCCTTGCCTTTGGGTAGTGCAATGAATGTAAATTTAGTGACTGAGCCTAAAATTATTCAATCAATTTCGCCTGATATAACAGATGTCATAGCAAAAGCTATTTTAGCGGAGCAGCCATTTAATACGTTGAATGATTTTACCGGTAACTCAGCCTGGGATGCAATTAAAGACCCTGCGATCTCAAATGGAGGGCCGGCCTGGACTAGCGTGTCCGAAAATATTACGGCAGCTAATCCTGTTGTGCAAAGCACTTATTTTGTTGCAAAATCCACCGCAAGTTTGGGGAAAAGTATTTTCATATTGAATAGTCTTGTTTTTGTGGATAAAAACGGTACTAAACTTGAAGTAATATCACGAGCAATAGGCACAGACGGAATATGATAGTGCTCGAAATACAAGAGCTTGCACTTTATAATGCGTAAGCCTAAAAAGTCACGCAGCGCTCAGATGCAAAAATGCACACTGAGCATCAAACAATACAAAAATAGAAACCAAGCATAAACGATGCGCGATCAAATCATTATTAGAATGCCGACTGACGACAATGCGTCTTTCAGTTGGGTCAAATTATCATCAGTTATTATCTCGCCTGTTATAGAGCAGGGGAGTCTTGAATCACTGGTAACGGCATCTGTTGGATTTCAGGTGGTGGTACTGGTGCCTGGCAGTAATATTGTACTTCTTAATGTGTCAGTGCCTACCCAAAACAAGCAGCGAATGCTCAAGGCTATTCGGTATGCAAATGAAGAAGAATTGGCTGCCGATGTAGATTCATTGCATTTTTCGTTGGGTAACATTGAAACAAAAGATCAGGTGCCAGTTGCTGTCGTTGAGATTGAGTTAATGAATCAATGGCTAGATTTGCTTCAATCAGCCGGACTTGCTGTTGATGTGATGATGCCTGAAACGCTGGCGGCCCCACTTGTAGAAAATGAATTAACAATTGTTATTGAAGATAACGCTGCATTGCTAAGAGGTGGTGATTACGATGCCTTTTATGTTGATGTTGATAACTTGAGTTTAATGCTCTCTCTTTGGTTAAAAGATAATGCCGATAATTTGCCTCAATCTATCGTTGTTTGGGGTACTGATGAAACGGAAACATTTTTACCCGATGTGTCGGAAGAAATTAAGGTCGAGCACAAGGTGGCCTCAAAAGGTTTGCTTGGTATTTTAGACTCTCACCCGATCAATTTTGAAAAAACAATTAATCTTTTGCAGGGTGATTATAGCCGCCGAGAACAGCTTGGGAAAATTTGGCGTCCCTGGCGTTTGGCTGCTTCACTGGCCGGTGCACTTTTTGTTTTGCAGCTAGGGTTGGCCATAACACAAAGCTCAATGTTGGAATCACAAAGTCTGGCGTTAAAAACAGAGGCAAATAAAATTTACAAAGATGCGTTTCCTGATGCCCGTAGAATAGTGAACCCGCGCAAACAAATGGAGCAAAAGCTTAAAGAGCTAAAGGGTGATAGCTCGTCATCATCAATTACTTTTCTTACTTTGCTTGTGGGTACCGGCCAAGTTTTCCAGGCAACAGCAGGACTTAACTTGAAAAGTATTCGGTATAAAAACAACATGTTGGATGTTGATTTAGAGGTGCCTAATTATCAAGTGCTCGACGAGCTTAAACAAAAGCTGACAAAAAAAGCCGAGCGTTCGGTTGAAATTCAGTCCGCTGTTACTCGAGGAGATATCGTGCAGGGCCGATTGCAGATTAAAGGGCTTGCATCATGATGAGTTACTGGCAGCAATTAAAGCCTCGTGAACGTATGTTATTAATGATTGGTGGCGTTGTATTTTCTATTCTCATGCTTTATTTATTAATGCTCGAGCCCTTAACAAATAAGGTTGATAAGCTGAGTGTTAAAATAGAAAAACAAAAAACACAGGTGCAATATTTAAAAACGATGGCTAAAGAAGTGGCCGCTTTGCAAAAAAGTGGTGGTGGATCTTCTTCATCAAAACGCCAGGGGCAATCTTTGCTTGTCTTGGTTGATCGAACATCCAAGCAGGGTAAGTTAGGTAAGAATGTTACGCGTGTTGAGCCTGATGGCTCCGCAAGGGTTCGTGTTTGGCTAGAAGGCGCAGCTTTTGATGATGTGACGAAATGGTTGGCCGGGCTGGAGACACAATATAATATTTTGGTTGAGTCTGCGGTAATTGATAAAACAGAGTTGGTTGGGCGAGTAAATGTGCGCATGGTATTTATAGAGGGTGGCGCATGAAATCCTCAGTAAAATATATTGTACTGGGTCTGGTTTTTTATTTTATATTCTTATTTTCTCAGTTGCCAATAACTAAAATCTATTATTTTGCAGAAGATATTCTCGATAATCAGAAGGTGCCGTTGAAGGTCTATGGATTAAGTGGCAGTCTCTGGCAGGGTGAAGCCAAGCGCGTTTCCTATGCCGGAAAACATTTTAATCAGGTTGCTTGGGAGCTTCACCCGCTCGCGCTTTTAACTGGGAACCTGTCTGCTAGTCTTCGTTTTAAAAATGCTGAAGGTAATGCCAGCGGTTTGTTTTCTTATGGTTTTACCGGCGACTTAACAGCAGAAAACTTATTGGTAAATATACAGGCAACAGAAGCCTTAAAGATGGCAAAAATCCCCGCATTTAAACTGGGTGGGGAATTTAAACTTAACTTGCCAAGAGTAACCTTTGCAGATGATCGCTTAGCATTCATCAATGGCAGGTTGCTTTGGGCTGATGCTAAATCTATTTTTCCTCAAAAATTAGACTTAGGTAATCTGGTTGTTGATCTCTCTACTAGCGAAGATGATGTGATTTTAGCTAAATTAAGCGATGGTGGTGGCGCGCTAGAGTTGGGTGGCGGTTTAACACTGGCTCCCGATGGAAAGTACGATTTTAATGGCCAATTTTCCGCACGTGAAGGGCGTCAATCCGTACTAGGTAGATCTTTGGGTTTTATGGCCAGGTATGATGCAAACGGAAAAGCCGTACTGAAACGTACAGGAAATGTTTCTGAGTTTGCTTTTTTGGTTAAATAAAAAAGTCTATCGCGAACATCTTAATAACGAGTAGTTAGTGTCTTTAGCTAAACATACGCATTTTTTGAGTTTGTAATATTTTAAATTCAAAAAGGTAGCGAGTTATTAGGTAGCGTCTCTATTTTTTCTACAAAAAATCTACCTGCTGCATTTAAACCAACAACCTGAACTTTATCGCCGGACATTATAGGCTCATCGGGCTGGCCGTGTTTGAATAATAGTTTCAACGGTTTAGTTTTTGTATCTACGTGTAATAAATAAATCCCAGTGCCAGTAATGGTGCTGGTAAGCATTTGAGGGGCTTTATGATGGATATTGATCACGCCAACATAAGTTTCAAGTAGAAAAGTATTGCTTCTTGTTGTGGAGGAGAATGTAACCAACAACAATAAAGCAACGCAAAAATTAATTATCAAAAAGTTCGATTTTAATAATTTTGTTTTTAACAGCTGCATAAGAGACATCGTGCTTTAATTCCTGATTTAGATAATTTTACTATCCTCTATCAGCAATTATGGGGCCAATTATATTTATGGTGCTGTGATAGCTGCTCTTCGTATTTGCTTTTTGCTCTTTCCCATGAACGCCCGGTACAGTAACGGGACAACAAATAAAGTTAAGATGGTCGAGAATGCTAGGCCCCAGACGATGGACGAGGCCACTGGCCCCCATACTAAAGATTTGCCGCCAAGCCCTGTCGCAAGTGAAAAAAGACCTGCAATAGTTGTTAGTGAGGTAATCATTATCGGGATTACGCGTCGTCTAGCAGCATAGATAGTGGCGTGTAGAACCGACATCCCCTGAGCTAGTCGGCTATTTGCTGCATCAATCATTACTATAGCTGCGTTTACAGCAATGCCGGCGAGTGCAACTATTCCATACATTGTAAATAAACTCAGCGGGTTGCCGCTTGTTGCCAGGCCGTAAGCAACGCCGGTAAAAGCTAATGGCACTGTCGCTAAAATCATGAATGGTTGCCAGTAACTGCGAAATTGCGTGCCCAGAATGAGGTATACCAAACCGATACCAAATATAAAAAGAACGCCCATGGAGTTGAGGCTTTCGTTTATGTCATCCAGCTCCCCAGTAAAGTCTAAATTAATATTAGGGTGTTGGTTTTGAATTTTTTTCCACTCTTCAACAACAATGCTGTTGGCTTCAACAGTGTCCATGATGGTTTTATCTAGTTCTGCTTCGACAGTTATGGTTCGTCGATAGTTATAGTGGCGGATTATTGATTTACTTTGCCCCGTTTCGAAATTGGCGAGCTGACCAAGTGTAATTTGCCCTCCATTAGGCAAAGCAATTGATTGCCGCATAACGTCATTAATATCTGTTAGCGTCTCCGGTCTGGCTCGAACGCGAATGTCCAGCTGCTCACCCTGGTCTTGCATGCTGGCAACTATCTCACCATCAAATAGCAGGCGAATCATTCGGGCAATGTCAGCCGGGTTCATGTCTGCGCGTTTAACAGCTGCCGTGTTTAACTTTAAACGCAATTCCGGTTTGCCGGTGCTGTCGTCGTCCATAATGTCTTTAACGGCATTGTTGGTTGTCAGAATTTCTTTTAAGTCAACGACTGCACTCCTTAGTTCGTCAAAGTTGTTTCCTCTTACTTTAATGCTAATCGGTTTTCCGGCTGGCGGCCCTCCAGACATAACAAGAAAAGAGATATTATGTGCGCCGGGTGTAAAGATAATTTCGTTCCGCATTGAGTCAACAATATCTTCGACACCCCTGCCACTGAGTTCGCGTGGTTTTAGGGTGACGGTGATTTGGCCGTAATTACTACCGAAAAAAGGCGCTTTTTCCGTGAACATTTGCCCTGCGGTGGATACCGCTTCTCTTAATTCTTCATCTGAAATGTTTTTACGAACGTGTTTTTCGAGGGATGTTAAAAAAGACAGGGTGTCTTCTACTTTTGCACCGGGTGGCATTTCTACGTTGACATAAAACATCCTGAGAGGGTCGAAAGCAAAAAATTCTGTTTTTACTTTTCCATCAACGACCAACCAGACTGCGGAAAGAAACAGTCCTACAACAACAATTAAAGATAATATTGGCCTGCGCAGGACTTTGACTAATAATCTTGTATATTTAATTCTCACATTTTGATTGAATTTTTTTCGTAAGCGCTGGGTGGTGCTTGCTTTGTTATACGATATGTTGGATAGCGAAATATGTACTGGTAACATCCAGTATGCTTCAAGCAGGCTAACTAAAAGTGCAACGGTGACAACGAAGGGTATAACAAACATAAAATCACCGATGATGCCAGGTAATAACATGAGCGGTAAGAATACAGCAATTGTTGTTAGTACAGATGCAGTGACCGGTTTAAATACTTCGGCCAGTGACTTTATACTCGCAGTCATCGCATCAGCCCCGCGTTGTATCCTGTAATAAATAGCTTCAACCACAACTACGGCATCGTCAACGAGCATACCAAGTACAATGACAATGCCCAGCAGAACAGACTGATTAATTGTCTGGCCATTGATACTGAGTATCCAGAAGGTGGCTGCGAGTGTGAATGGAATACCTATACCAATAAAAAAAGCGATATAACCACCTAAAAACAACCAGGTGACACAAATAACAAGTACCAAGCCTAACACTGCATTGGTTTGCATTACCGATAGCGCGTTGCGAGTGGGAAGTGTTTGATCGTCGATTAATACAATTTGTAATCCGCTGCTTTTTAATAGCTTATTTTTCTCCTCGATGTAAATGTTTAGTCGATCGACGAGTTTTAGTGTGTTGGCGTAGGATTTTTTTGTAATGCCCATGAGTACGGCGGGTTTGCCATCATGTATGGCTAGTTGTTCCGCTTTTTTTCGACCACGACTTACTTCGGCTACTGACGAAACTGGGATGATTCCCTGCGTAGTAATAATAGGTAAATCGGCAATGTGTTGAGGGTTGCTACTGGTGCCAATCATACGTACTAGCCATGCTTTGTCGCTGATGTTGGCTTCGCCTGCAGCTACGTCGCGAAAATTTGCCGAAATAGTATTTGCTATATCAGTAGGTGTAACGCCGTATGCCTGTAATCTGGCCGGATCAAAGTCCACGTGAATTTCTGGAGAGTGGAGGCCAGCAGGGTCGACGCCATCGACGCCTTTGATATTTTCTATATCTTCTTTTATGTTAACGGAGGCTTGGCGTAAAAGTTCATCGTTAGCTTCACCTTGCACAACAATCATTGCGGTAGGAAATGAATTTGATGAGGTGATTTCGAGAATAAGTGGTTCTTCTGCTTCTTTGGGAAGCTCTGCACTGGACTTGCTCTGAATTTCTCGACGCAGGTCAGTTAATCTTTTATCAAAATCACGTTCACTGATGTCTTCAAAGCGAGCGGTAATAACGGAAACGCCTTCGCGGCTTTCTGAGTTAACCAGTTTGACATCATTAACTTGCTGTATGGCTTGTTCCAGAGGATCTGTAATTAATTTTTCAACATCTTCTGCAGCAGCCCCAGGTAATACAGTCATGATTGAGATCCAGTTAAAATTTATTTCTGGATCTTTGGCGCGGGGCATTTCTAAATAAGTTAAAAATCCAATAATCAATACAACAACAAAAGAACTGTTGGCAAGAACGTGGTTACTTAATAAGTTTCTTAGCATGAAAGGTTACTCGCTTAGTCAATCGATACGGTCATGCCGTCTTGAATGGCAAATCGGCCGTTGACAATAATGCGAATGCTACCGGGTAATTCGGATGCAGCTGGCCTGCCTTCCTGTGCTTTTTTTATGGCAATAAACTCGGCCAAGTTTTCACCATTGATCACGAATATACCTAATTGCCCTCCTCGTCGGGTCAGCATGTTTGCAGGGATATAGGGTTGAGATTGTTTCCATTGTAATGTGCCGTTGGAGCCTGAAAGAGCACGTTCTTTGCTGAATAAAAATCGCGCCTCACGATTACGTTGAATGGGGTCAAAAGCAGGTGTGATTTTTCGTAGCTGAACATCGTACGAACCATCCTGCGTCACAAACTGAAAGTTTTTTGCTTGCTGCATAGAAGCTATATCTTGTGATTGGATTTTTGCAGAAACTTCTATGCGAGTGGCATCTATTATTCGAAGAAGTGGTGAGCCAATGCTTGCCAGTTCGCCAACCTGAGCAATGCGCTCTACAATAATTGCATCAAATGGCGCTGTGATAGTGCATTTGCCTAGGTCTTTTTTTGCCATTGCAATTGCTACCTTCTGCGCACTGTGTTCGGCTTTAACTGTGTTTACTTCGGCTTTGCGTTGTTCTAAATGCTCATTACTAATGGCTTTTTCTTTAGATAGGGTATTTGCCTGTTCAAGTTGATATTTTGCTAGAGATAGTCGAGACTCAATGCCTTTAAGGGCCACTTCGGCTTTTAGTAGGTTCAATTTGTAATTTCTATCGTCCAGTTGAATCAATACTTCGTTGCGTTTGACGATGTCTCCAACAAGCACAGGAAATACTTTGACGGTTGCTTGTACTTCAGCACTCAGTTTTGCATTATTTAAGCTTAGGGCTGTTGCTGGAACACTGGACTCAGGAAATATAGCTATCTCTGAGAGAGTCTGGCTGGTTACACGAACAGCATCTGCGTGTACGGTATAGCTGGACAGGCTGGACAGGCTGGATAGGAGTAGAGTGGAAAGTAATATTGTTTTATTTAGTTTTAACATAATGCTTTTTTATTATTGGGAGGGTGTTTCATTATTAACTACTGCCCTGATTAAATACAGGAAATTTTAACCAATTTACATAAATTAGCGGTAGTTAAACTAATTTTAAAACAGCTGTTTTAAACGGGAAGTTAATTGGAACTTTAAATAGGAAATTGTATGGAAAACACATCAAATACCAACGGTAACGCAACTCGACTTCCAAGTGATCGTGAGCCGACAATTCGATTAGTGCCAATGCCGTCTGATACAAATGCCGCAGGTGACATATTTGGTGGCTGGATTATGTCACAGGTGGATATCGCCGGTTCTATTCAGGCCCATCGTCACGTTAAAGGACGGGTAGTGACTGTTGCTGTGAATGAATTTCAGTTTCATCAACCTGTATTTGTCGGAGATTTAGTGAGTTGTTACGCAACAGTAACAAAAACTGGGCGTACATCCGTTACAGTATTTGTCGAGGTGTATGCCGAGCGTCGACGCTCAATCGGTGAATGTATCAAGGTGACAGAAGCCACGGTTATTTATGTTGCGATAGATGAGAATCGGCAGCCTAAAGTAATTGAAACAGTGTAGTTTGATTTATTTGACCTAATTGAATAAGTATTTATTTAAAGTTGTTTCTATTTTTCCCGATATCGCTATTATGAGTGAAAGGTTCTGTTGTTATATGAGAGGCGCACGTTTTTTAGTCGGCGCGTTGAAATATATTCTAACGAGTAAATACGAAACGGTGTCGAATAAATACTATGACTGAAAATCGAGACCTAAAACAAGCAAATA
>JAOTSL010000177.1 GCA_029864945.1 Gammaproteobacteria bacterium | reverse complement strand
TCATTATATGGTTTGACTTACTACTAACTCCGTTTTTTTATTCCTTTAATCACCCACTGGCGAATATCATTTCTTATTCCATCGTTAATTAGCTTCCAATTTGTCTTAATATTTTTCAGTTCACTGGAAACAACATAGTCAAGCATTGAAACTTTGTAGTTTTTGTTAGCATCCAATAACACGCCTTTTATTTGCCAGCCGTTACCTGAGCTATGTTCAATATATTCCACATTAGCAGTTTGCAAAAAACCACCTGAACCGATGCTTGACATTCCCTTGTCCAGCAGTTTTTTCAATAAGCTTCCTTTTATTCCTACAAGTTGAACTGTGCCACCAAAAGGCATCATTCGTAAAACGTCGTACTGCGTGATGTCACCTAGCGGAATAATATCATCAATGCGAACCGCGCCACCGTTATACATTGAAAGGTCAGCCTCTGGGTAAGTGAGTAATAAAGCGTTGGCGATAAGTTTTGTTAAATTTGTTTGTTTGCTTCGTACACTGGCTTCTAATCCGTCTAATGCTTCCGTTGTTACCGTTACTACTTTATTCGGCTCAAAACCTTGTGCGCGAAATGAATCGAATGCAATCTTCTCCCAATGGTCGACGGCTTGTTTAATCTCCGGATCTTCTGCAATTGAATCGTTGATAGGAATTAACGAAGGAATGATTTTTGTTTTACCCGTTTCTGGGTCAAAAAATAGTTCAACTACATAAACTGAACGCACGTTAGCGTCCGCTTTTAATAGTGGTGTAAAATCACCGCGCCATCGCTGATAATTTTCGTGTTCGTGGCCACCAAGCACCAGGTCAATATCAGGGTTTTCTGTAATCATTTTGGCGTCGTCAGCAATAGCCTGGTGAGTCAGCGCAATAATCATGTCGGATTTACCCTTTAACGCATTAACTTGATATTTTGCTGATTCCAATGGTTTTTGATAAACGACGTAATCTGTTTTTTTTGTTGTTAATGTTACACCAAACATTCCAATCGTAAATTTCTTACCGGTGTTGGGATCAATTATAGGTATCAGTAGTGACTTATTCACACCAGGATAAGGTTTGCCATCAGCATTAAATGCATTGCTGGAAACCCAGGTAAAACCCACTTCTTTCATACGCTGTTTGAACTGGGCTTCTGACACATCAAATTCATGATTGCCAAAGGTCGCGTAATCTAGCCCTAGCTTATTCAGCACGTCTACCATTTGCTTTCCTGCTAATTTTTCCCCGTTAACTATTGCGGTTCCCATTGCTGATGGGCTAAACATATCCCCTCCTAAAACAGTGATGGTATTTGGGTTCTTCGCTAATAATTCTTTTCGTAATGTTGCGACGCGCGCCAATCCACCTTGTTTGCCGCCACTTACTGGTGAGATTTCGTAGATGTCGTTAAAATGTAAAACAGTGACGTGGATCGGTTTTCCGACTGCGGCACAGGCAGTAAATATTTGTAAGAATAAAATAAATAAAAACAGATGGGTTTTGCAATTGATATTAATCATCTCGACTCCTTGAGATTTAAAAAAGTTTTATTTGTATTAAAAAATTGTCGCTTCAAACGGTTAAGTCCGACAGCCTCGTAGTCAAATACTAGCTATGCATTCAGCGAATATATCCATAGCGTGGTGCAGTTGTTCATCTGAAATATAAGGTGCTGGCCCTAGTCTGAGTGAGTTACCTCTAACGTCTGTATAGATAGACTCTTTTTTCAGTTGTTTTGATAATTCTAGTGCGTGCGTTGACTTTAACGATAGAAAGCCACCGATTTTTTCAATGGGTATGTTCTGATCACGATTTATCAGTTGAGGGTTGGCATCCATTGCATCAAAACGATCTGCTAATAATTTAATTTGGTGCTGACTCACGTTTCTTAATAGACTGGCAGTTAATTTTTGTTTTTTAAAAAAATTGAATACGGCAGCTGCTCGATAGAACGAGGTGGGATCAAACGTAGCACCAGAAAATCGGTTGTTCTCGCCTGTATACGATACGGTATTGGCAGCGGTTGGTTCATCTAAATGATCAAAGTCTGCAAACCAACCTGTTATAACTGGGCGTAATTTACAGTCTTTGGGGTATCGTAAAAAACAAACGCCTTCACCTAGCTGACAATATTTGTATCCTCCCCCCAATATATAGGCGTTTTCCAATTGGTTTTTTTTAACTGAAAATGGCACAACGTTGAGTTGATGATAGGTGTCGATCAATAATTCTGCACCTACTTTTTGGCAAGCTTCTAGTAATTGATCCAAACCCTGCAAGATTAAGCTATTTTGAAAAAATACAGAAGAAATTAGTACTGCAGCTGTTTTGTCGCTCAGTTTATCAATTAATTGTGGAACAACATTATCAACCGGTTCGCTCGCTACTCTTGTGACATGAATGTTTTCTTCTTCTAACCGCGATAGTTGCCTGCTGATACTGTGAAATTCACCCGTGCTGGTTAATAATTCAGGTCGTTGTTTTAAAGGTAGTGAAGATAAAAAACGCACTAATAATTCATGAGTGTTTTGCCCAAAACTCAAATTGGAGTCATCGTCCAACAAATTTAAAAATCCCTGTCTCACTTCACCGTGTTTTTGAAAAACGCGGTTCCATTTATCATCAACATGTTCCGCTGCATCATCCCATGCTAGAAGCTGAGCATCGCGACTACAGTCAGGCCACGCTTGATGAGAGTGACTTGTTAGAAGAATACGTTTATCGACAGAAAATCGTTGATAATATTTAGCAAGCGCATTTGGAGAACTAAAAAGCGAAGTAGGGTTCATAAATGACCTGGTTTAAATAAATATGATTTATAGATTGGATCTGATTTCCCATAAATCAGGAAAAAGAGGCTGGAATACCGATGCTTTTAAATACTCCATACCTGATGAACCCCCAGTTCCCATTTTTACGCCAATTGTTCGTTCGACCATTTTAACGTGTCGATAACGCCATTCTTGCAAACCTTCATCGAGATCAATCAGCCGCTCACACATTTCCATGAGATTGGTCCGTTCATGGTAAATTTTTATTAGGGTGGTTTGCAATTCTGAGTTTGGATTTATAGCTTCGCTGTAATCTCTGTTGAGTAAGTTATCGGGGACATCGTAACCCTGTACATTAAGGTATTTAATAAATGAATCCCATAAGCAGGGCTTTTCCATTAAATCGAAAAGTGTTTTATGCTCTTTATCACTAGGCTTAAACTGAGCTAATATTGCTTTGTTTCGTTTACCTAACATTATTTCTACTTCACGAAACTGCGCAGATTGAAAGCCACTGGATGTTTCCAAACGATCCCTAAAAGAATTGAAGGCAACAGGGGTCATGGTTTCCAAAATATCGGTTTGGGAAACCAACACCTTCAGTATAGAAAGTATGCGCTTGAAACCATGAAAAATATTTGCTTGATGACTTTCATTCATCGCTTTTTGAATGAAATTTAACTCATGAATAAGTTGTTTAAACCACAATTCATATACCTGATGAATGACGATAAAAAGCATTTCATCTTGTTCAGGCCCGTCAGAACGAGGTTCTTGCAAGTTCAGCAGTTGTTGAAGTTTTAAGTATTTCTGGTATGTGAGAGGCAAATCCTTTTCCCCGTTGAATAGTTTTATCTCAAAATGAAAGTCACAGTTACTTTATACTGACTAATATACCAAAACTAGCAAACATTCCATAATAGATTATTCGCGCGTTTAAAATATTTTGTGCTGCCTAACTAACCATAAATTTTAATGCGGCTACGCTAAGGGCATTTACATCTTTGCGGTTGAACTTTGTACTATCGGTAGCGAAAAATACTCTGTTGTGTGAATTAAGAAAAGCTGGAATACTAGTACTCAAGACTAAATATAAGCAGTAGAAATAATAGGAAGGAGTAATTCATGGATTGGAAAGACCTCGGCAAATCATTAGTTTCACAAGGTGCATCTCTACTTGGCGGTGTGCTTGGTGGGCCAGCTGGCGCTGTAGCGGGTAAAATGGTTGCTGGTCTATTTGGAACAGATCCCGATAGCCCGGAAGAAGCGATGAATGCCATTCAAGCAGATCCGGATGCATTGTCAAAGCTGAAAGAATTTGAAATGCGGCATAAAGAAAAGCTGCAAGAGCTTCAATTAGAAGAAACAAGAGCATTTCTCGCTGATCGCGATTCTGCAAGACAACGTGAAATGGCCATGGTCTCTGCCACTGGTGAAAAAGACAACAACATTTATATTATTGCTTATATCGTTATAGGAAGTTTTTTCCTCCTCACGGGTTATATGCTTTACGCCATTTTTAGTGCGCCTCCAACAATGGTTGGAGCTGACGGTGTCACAGTACTCGGAATTAAAGATAAGCTATCAAATGATCCCGTTATCATGCTAATTATTGGCGCTCTAATATCCGGTTTTACCCAAGTGCTTTCCTATTTTTTCGGTAGCTCTAAAGGCTCAAGTGAAAAAACGAAAATGATGGGAATTAAAGGTTAATAACGTATGAATACAGTGGTAGCCACTGGTAAGGTTGATACTGACCTTTTAAATCTTCGTGAATCTGTCGATGGACCAGTAATCAAAGTCCTTCCTCGATTTACAAGATTAAAAGTCATCGGACAAAATGCCGGGTGGTTAAATGTATTAGCCGAGGACGTAGAAGGTTTTGTGAGTTCACGTTTCGTTAAAATTGATACACCATCAATACCACAAAAAAAACGAAAAGGGACGGTTAATATAGACCGCTTAAATTTTCGCACTGAACCCAATGGCGGCGTTATTGGTGTATTGACTCGCGGTACATTGGTGGCAGTTATTGACAACCAGGGTGATTGGCTCAAGATTGAAGCTAACCAAAAAACGGGTTATGTCAGCTCTCAATACATCCTGCTCCAAGAATCCTCGCCTTTACCACCTCGTGAAACCCCAGAAAATACCGGTGGTTTTTATTTTGATGATATGAATGCTGTTTCGCCAGATGGTTCGTCCTTTGCCAGGAAGTTTAAAAAAGGCGTTTATAGTTCCGGTAAAACGACTATTGCAGATTTTGTAAATAGTAATAGTGAAAAGTTTCCTGCCTCCTACGAATCATCGCTTAAAGTTATGATGGCGGTGTCAGAGAATGAAGGAAAGTACGAAGCAATTAATACTTGGGATAATTCATACCTGTCATTTGGTATTTTCCAATGGACGTGTGGCGCAACAAGTGAGGCTGGCGAATTGCCTGCTATGCTGAATAAGCTTGAGATAACCATGCCAGATGTATTTGAGGAATATTTTGGTAAATACGGTTTAAAAACCCAAGGTGTTCGTTCGCGTATTGGCGTTGCCGGTCGCGGGTATTTTTCCCTGCGTAATGTGTTATTGGGCGATGGTGTAAAGAAAAATATTTTACGCACATTACCCTGGGCCTATCGATTTAAGATTGCAGGTGAAGACGATAAAGTTCGCGAAATACAGACGCAACACGCTATTGATCGCATTTCATTATTTTATCATTTGGATAACCGTAAAATTGGTAACTTTTATGTTAGTGACTACATCACATCAGAATATGGTGTGGCTTTACTATTAGATCAACATGTAAACCGCCCAGGTCATGTGCCGCGAATACTTGCTAACGCGGTAGAAACGCTAAAAAACCAACTACCAATTGATCAACCTCAGAACTGGGGTGATGATGAAGAGTCTTTGCTCATAAGTACTTATTTAAATTTACGTGAAAACACGAGTATGACGCATCCTTCCCAACGAGCAAAAACAGTTGAAAAATACGTGGATAACGGCCTGATTTCAAAAAAACGTGGTTCTTATCAACGAATACCTGAAGTTAATACATGATTATCTGATATTGAATTTCACACTATCGACTAACTTTTTCCTGATCTATTACAATATTTAATACTGCTGCTCTCGGTTTTCAGTACTTTTTTTATGGTTTTTTTAATCAGCTTTAATTTACCAATAAAATCATTAATACGCATCACTGTTGGCGTTAAAGCGATATCTCTTACTGAAGGACACGTTTTAGTTATTATTAGAACTGAACTTGGCATAAAATAGTAGTAAATATTTTTTGAAAAATAGAAACAATTAAACACATATACAAAATAATTCTTGATCACTTTACTCCAAAATATAATGAATTGATTTAAAAAATATTATCACCTAGGGTTGCTTGCATTTTTCAATAACCACTAACTATACTCTTGATATGGCGCAACATAGGGAGAGGAAAGAAAATGGAAGTGCTAGCGCAATCATGCTGGGAGCAGGCCTTAATTGATCAGGGCGCTGATATTCTATATCATTATCCTTCAAAAATTCTTTGCCATCTTGAAAACAAACCTGAAGGTATTCCCTTTAGTGATTATGATGTTGTTTCACAAACACGTGTATTGGCTAACGACCAGTGGGTGTGTATACCTAGTGGCGAATTTGTTTTTACTGAGAGTCCGCGTAGCCTATTACGTTTCTTTGGGCCATTTCCTTCTGAGCTGGCTAGTCAATTTACTAATCTTAATATTCACGTCTATTTTTATTGTCACGGTTTTGGCGCTTGCGTAAAAATACCTGAACACTTAAAAAACAAAAAACTAATAAGAGAATTACCTCTGCTCGCGGGTTGCGTACCTTATACGGCTGCGGTATGTAGTCGTCAGTACGCGGGTGAAAAAGTAAATCATGATTTAGATGTGATAGCTGAGGATATGTTGGATCTCGTAACCTTTTCAAGCACTGAGCATAATGCTGTACTTTCCAAATTGGCAGAAGGAAATATTCAGGTTTTGGAAACTTCAGATTATAAAATTCGGATAAAAAACAATTCGGATCTAGGTTCGCTGAGAAAAATGACGGGAGTTAAAATTGCCGATCCCGTACGGG
>JAOTSL010000176.1 GCA_029864945.1 Gammaproteobacteria bacterium | reverse complement strand
TCTAATTCTACTATCAATTGTCTGTGAAGGGCACGTATAAGGCTGTTTTTGATGATTTTTCCATAAAATAATATGGCAAAGGAAAAGGATAATCTCTATACTGAGCGCAGGTTACGGGTGTTTTGGTTCGTAATGGAGGATACTTTAGTACTAAATATCTAGTCTTAGTTCTGAGGTATTCGAGTGTTTTATTTAGCTAAATTAAGTTAATAAAAAAGCTAATTTATAAAAATTGAGGTAGGGGTTTCATGAGCAGTGGTACAGTAAAATGGTTTAACGAAACTAAGGGCTTTGGTTTTATTTCACCTTCTGATGGCGGGGAAGATGTTTTTGTCCATTATTCTTCAATCAAAACTGAAGGATTTAAAACATTAGCTGAAGGTCAGGCTGTGAACTTCCAGTCGGAAAAAGGTCCTAAAGGACTGACGGCAACTGAAGTAACGATTGCGTAAATGAATTTAATAAAAAAGGCCTCGAACAGAGGCCTTTTTTATTATCTGTCCGTTTTTTTAATAATTCGGTCGTATCATGTTATTCGCTAGATTTCAGGCTATTCAGGGAGACGAAAGCCAATTCACTTTTCGTCTCTCTGATGTATGTTTAATGCCTGATAGATTAAGTGGTTACTATTTAATCTATTTTGTTCTCATCTTTTCTGCTTAGTGCTACAATGCGCGCTCGCGCACGACACGTCTGTATTTATTGCGGATTATTCGTATTCTAATAAATGCCATACTTTTGATGAGCTTAACGAGTTTATTTTTATCTTGTGAGCTCGGTGATGTACGGGTATTTAACTTCTAAATAGTATTCACACATAGACTGCCATGACCGAACTTCAGGAAATTTTTTCATATCGCAAACATTGGGCTAAACGATTTGGTATAGCGCCAGAGTTACCCGTATCACGTCAGGAAATGGATAATCTCGGCTGGGATTCCTGTGACATTATTTTAGTCACCGGAGATGCCTACGTCGATCATCCAAGCTTTGGTATGGCAGTAATAGGCCGTGTGCTTGAGGCGCAGGGTTTTCGTGTTGGCATAATATCTCAGCCTGATTGGCAGAATAAAACAGATTTCATGTCGCTGGGTAAGCCCAATTTGTTTTTTGGTGTTACCGCCGGCAATATGGATTCGATGATCAATCGTTATACATCCGACAGAAAACTTCGCAGTAATGATGCGTACACGGCCGATGGTGCTGGTGGCAAAAGGCCGGATCGAAGCGTCTTGGTTTATTCGCAACGTTGTCGCGAGGCCTATAGTGATGTGCCGTTGGTTGTGGGTGGAATTGAAGCCAGCCTTAGACGAATTGCGCATTACGATTATTGGTCTGATAAAGTGCGGCGGTCTGTGGTTCTGGATTCAAAAGCGGACATTCTTGTATATGGAAATGGTGAGCGTCAGATCGTTGAGATTGCGCATCGATTAGCCGCTGGCGAAGATGTAAAGGATTTGACTGAAATTCGCGGCACTGCTTTTGTAACAAATGCGATCCCTGAAAAGTATCACGTAATGGATTCTCGCGATGTAGACACGCCCGGCAAAATCGAAAAAATTGAAAACCCCTATCAAGAAAAAGAGACGGAGCAAGGGCAGAGTCGGGGGCAGCCGGATTGTGAATCAAAGTCTAGGGAAGCTAGCGAGTCAGTCGGCGCCGATGAAGGTGCGGTTACAAAAGTTGTTCAGTTCCAACGTTTGAGAGACATTAAGCGAGATCGATCGCATGTTGTTTTGCAGCTGCCTGATTATGAGGCTGTTCGAGAGGATAAGGTTTTATATGCACATGCTTCTCGTGTATTACACCTTGAAACTAATCCTCATAATGCGCGTGCGCTTTTTCAAAAGCACGGCGAAAGAATTGTCTGGTTAAATCCACCGCCCTTGCCGTTGTCTACCAAAGAGCTGGATGCTGTTTTTGAATTAAATTATACGCGACGGCCTCACTCAAATTATCAGCAGGCAAAAATACCTGCGTACGAAATGATACGTTTTTCTATTAATATCATGCGAGGTTGTTTTGGAGGTTGTACTTTTTGTTCTATTACAGAGCATGAAGGGCGGATTATTCAAAATCGTTCGGAAGATTCAATAATTAGAGAAATTGAAAAAATACGAGACACTGTGCCTGGATTTACCGGCGTTATTTCTGATCTTGGTGGCCCTACGGCGAATATGTACCGCCTTGCCTGTAAAGATGAAAAAATCGAAGCGTCATGTCGTAAGCCGTCTTGTGTTTTTCCTGACATTTGTTCAAATTTAAATACCAGTCATAAATCATTAATTCAGTTGTATAAGCGTGCGCGAACTGTACCCGGTGTTAAAAAAGTTCTGGTTGCTTCAGGTTTGCGTTACGATCTTGCAGTGCGCTCACATGAATATGTAAAAGAGCTCGTGACTCATCACGTCGGTGGTTATTTGAAGATTGCTCCGGAGCACACCGAAGATTCGGTATTGTCGAAAATGATGAAGCCAGGTATGGGTGCGTATGACGCGTTTAAAAAGTTGTTTGATAAATTTTCAAAAGAAGCAGGAAAAGAACAGTATCTTATTCCATATTTTATTGCCGCTCATCCGGGAACAACCGATGAGGATATGATGAATCTTGCTATTTGGTTGAAGGCGAATGACCTTCGGGCAGATCAGGTTCAAAATTTTCTTCCATCTCCTATGGCAACTGCTTCTGCTATGTATTATTCGGGTAAAAATCCGTTACGCAAAGTCACAGAAGATAGCGAGGATGTGCCGATTGCACGAGGTGCAACGCAGCGGAGATTGCATAAAGCGTTTTTACGTTATCATGATGCCAACAACTGGCCGTTATTGCGCGAAGCATTGAAAAAAATGGGTCGTTCAGATTTAATTGGTAATGGAAAGCGTCACCTGATTCCCAGCTGGCAACCTAAAGATACTGGTGGGGCGCAATCGGCGCAAAAAAATATGCGGAAGAATTCGGTAAGTCCAGGCACCAAAGTGTTTAAGACGCAGCATACTGGCTTGCCAAGAAACCCCAAGCCTAAAAAAGCGCGGCCTCAAAAACGAGACTCCTAGTTTTTTAGCATTTGTATGCATTGTTTGGTCGTATACTTTGGCTGCCAGTTTAATTCCCTGGCAGCTTTTGACGAGTCAACTGCAAGAGAATATGGCATGCCGCTAAGCCAACCGGGCTCTTCTCCTGCGCCGCTGATCTTCCATAAATTTCGATGTATAAAACTTAATAATTTTATGGGCAGAGGTATGCTTATTTTGTGAGTGAGCCCGATCATTTCTTTAAAGGAGATGGCGGGTTCGGCGGCAAGATTAAAAGCACCTTGAGCGTTTAAAATAAGTGCGCTGATGATTGCGTCAGCAACATCATCTTCCCATACGCATTGAGATAATGGTTGGGGGGCCGGGAGCTTAGGATAAAAAGGTTGTTTGATTAACGATATCAGAAAGGGCTGTGATTTCGGCCCGAGAATGACATGAGGACGCAATCGAATCACATTTACCGTGTTTGTTTCTTCAAAAGTATCTAACCAGTCCTCCACTGCATTTTTGTCTTCCGCATAAGAAAAACCCTTCATTACTTTTCTGGCCTGAGTTTCTCTAATTTTTTCTAAGTTGTCGGGCCATGCGCCATACACCACCGCACTTGAAACGTGAATGATTTTTTTGACGTTTTTACCTGCTGCACGTTGAAAAATGTTAATGCTGCCATTAACATTGATGTCGTGAATAAGTTTTCGATTTTTTCGCTGAGACTTTAATGAGCTTCGTAATACGATAAAAGCTAGATGGATGACTGTATCGTAACCTTCTAATAATTGTGAAACTTTCGAATCTCGAATATCAATAATATTTTCAATAAACTTAGGGTGATTAAATGTACCCGGCTTTAAGTCGATTCCCCTAATCTGTGATATTTGAGGTAGCTCGCTAAGTAGAGGTAATAAAACTGATGCGAGGTGCGAGCTTGAGCCGGTTACTAAAACTTTCATTTGTATTTTATTCCGAGTGTGAAGAGCGGAAGTGTGGAATAACCTGGTCGTTGATTAGTTGCATGGACTCTTTCACTATGTTGGTATCTATTGCGCCCGCACCAATTGCCAATAAAACATGGTCTACACTGGCTGCCTCCAGTTTTTTTAATTTTGTTACGCAATGTTCGGGATTTCCAACGATAACAAGCCCGAAGGTTTCGAGCACTTTCAGGTTGACGGTTTTGCTAAGTAAGCCCTGAAACTTTCCTATGGATTTATAATATTCGTAACTTTCATGAAGATTTTTCAAAACTGGAGATGTTTGTTGTAGTAAATTACGATAAAACCATTCAAATGCAGGTTTGCCAATGTCGTGAGCGCGTTTCTCGTCTTCGAGACACAAAATACCGACGGTCATTGCGACTTTTGGATTTAGTGATGCGTTGTTTGTAGTGTCATTGTGATATTTAGTCCATGATTTCCGATAAAGTTTGATGTCTTCTTTTACCATAAACCAGGGTTTAAAAGGGCCGACCATCGCACCAATGCCCAATTTTGCGGCCATTTCATAACTGGATGGGCTAACGGCTGCTGTCCACAAAGGCGGGTGGGGCGTCTGTAAAACTTTTGGAAATAATTCTATATCACTTAACTTATAGTGCTCGCCATCATAATTAATCGGTTTGCCGGAAAATGATTGTTTAATTATCTCGAAACTTTCACTGGTAATGGTCCTGCTGTCGCTCATAGCAACGCCAAAGCTGTCATACTCTTTGGGAGAAAAGCCGCGACCAAAGCCAAACTCCAAGCGTCCGTTTGATAAAATATCAAGCGTCGCTGCTCTTTCTGCAACGCGAACAGGGTGATTATAAGGAAGTGGTACAATGGCGTGACCTAGCCGGATGTTTTTAGTTCGTTGCGATAAGGCCGCTAGAAAAAGCTCTGGTGCAGAGCTATGTGAATAGCCTTTCATATAGTGATGCTCTACCAGCCATGCAGTTTGGAAGCTTAATGTATCTGCCAGACTGATTTCATTCAGAGCTTGTGAAAATATTTGCTGCTCGCTACAGCCCAGTTGCTCAGGGACGGAAAGTTCGTAAAAAAGATCGAAGTGCATATGGGGCTTATCCGGTTACTTAAAGGCGCTTTCACTAATTTATAACAAATGGTTGAATGTGACTAATGAATATTACTATTGCAGTGAGTGATTTTCAGTATGAAAATTGGGCTGAGGCGTTTTTCCCTGACGATTTACCTGAAGACTGGCGGCTTGATTACTATGCTAATGAGTTTGGTGCGGTGTTGTTGGGTGAACGTGATCTAGAGGTTTTTGGTGAAGAGCTGATACATGAATTCTTGAGAGGGGTTGGTGAAAATTTTATTTTTGTTCTGGAAGGAGGGTTGTTAACGAAACCGACAGAAGTAGAATGTGCTTTGGTGCGAGTGTTTTTTCCGCCGGATCAAAGTATTGTTGAGCTAGCGGGAATGGAGCTAGAACAGGCTAAAGTAATAAATCGGCAAGATGTGAGTAAATCGGTCTGTGTTTTGCGAGTCAAGTCCGATAGCGCCACTCGAAACGAAGATATTAAGCAGTTATTGACGTATATTAATGTTAATTGTTCTAACTATGATCAGGTTTGTTTGTTTTTTGGTCGACGTATGCAGTGTGTTGAAGTAATTAGTGCAGCTAAAATTATTAACGATCTGTTATGAATTTTGTGTTGTGTCAAAATTGGTATATAGTCAAAGATAACTGATTTTTAAGACTTAATTGATGGATTACTAGGTGCAGAGCCCAGTGCATAATACAATGAAAAGCCCCGAGCAAAATCCCGCTGACGATTTGTTGGTGAAAATGGAAAACGTTTCATTTAGTCACGGAAGCCGAGTAATACTCGATGACATCAGTATAGAAATTCCCCGCGGAAAAGTTACAACAATTATGGGTCCTAGTGGCACGGGAAAAACAACCGCGCTCCGACTAATTACAGGCCAAATTTTACCCAGCAAAGGCAGTGTAATAGTTGATGGGCAAAATGTTCCTGAGTTACAGCGGAAGCCGCTGTTTGAGTTACGTAAACGAATGGGCATGATGTTTCAAACAGGCGCATTATTTTCGGATTTGTCTGTGTTTGAAAATGTTGCTTTTCCATTGCGTGAACATACGGATATTCCTGAAAGTATGATCAGGGATATTGTAATCATGAAACTTCAAGCAGTGGGTTTGCGTGGCGCGCGTGACTTGATGCCATCAGAATTGTCTGGCGGAATGTCGCGTCGAGTAGCTCTGGCCAGAACGATTGTGCTTGACCCTATGATGATTTTGTATGACGAGCCTTTCACTGGTCAGGACCCGATAACAGTCGGTGTTATTATGCAGCTTATTCGAAAATTAAATGACAGCCTAGGATTAACTAGCGTGATTGTCTCACACGATGTGGCGGAAGTTTCGCGTATTTCAGATCGCTTATATATTATATCTGGTGGAAAAGTTGAAGCTGCCGGTTCGCCATCGGAGCTGGAAAACTCTGATTCAGAATGGGTGCAGCAATTTTTAAATGGTCGTCCTGATGGGCCTGCTAAGTTTCATTATCCTGCTAGAGATTATGCTGAGGATTTACTCGATATATGAATGACCTATTGGAAATTATTCGCGGTTTAGGGCGAAAGGTGCTTGGCTCTGTGCAGAGAATGGGTCGTGGCCATATATTTTTGTATCATACATTAATGTCTTCTGGCGTTATTTTTAAAGAGCCCTCACTATTAATGAAGCAGTTGCACTCTGTTGGTGTTTTGTCTATACAGATTATTGCAGTGTCAGGACTTACCGTTGGAATGGTGCTGAGTCTTCAAGGTTACAATACGTTGGTGGATTTTGGGGCGGAGCAATCTTTGGGGCAAATGGTTGCGCTTTCACTGGTG
>JAOTSL010000175.1 GCA_029864945.1 Gammaproteobacteria bacterium | reverse complement strand
TAAAAACGAGAAACACGAGAAACACGAGAAACACGAGAAAATATCTGATACTGACTCTAAAGATAAAAGAGATTAAAAGCACTTAAACACGACAAAGTACCTAACAGACCCATTCACCTGAAATTTCAGGTGAATGGGTTTTGTTTTGCTAATTATAAAGATATGTCCGACTTATGCCGATATGACGGTAAGAAAACCTGGATTTATCAAAATAATGTTCAAATCGTCACTCGTCAGACATCTGATCAGCTTCGCACTCCTGTTGGTATTGCTCGCCCATGCAAGTGGTTCCCTGAACATACCTCTATTGGAAAACCTTGATCGCCAGGCTTACGATTTCCGCCTCAATTCGTCCCTGAAACACGATAAAGACCCGCGTATTGTCATCGTTGATATTGACGATAAAAGCCTGCAAAACATTGGCCATTGGCCGTGGGGCCGGAATGTACTCGCCGACATGTTGGATTCACTATTTGACCACTACCAAGTATCGGTTGTTGGCTTTGACGTATTATTCGCAGAAAAAGATGAAAGTTCTGGGCTAAAAACATTAGAAAAAATGGCAAATAATGAATTGAAAAACAATAAAGAATATCTGGCCTCTTTTAACAAAATAAAACCCTCTCTTGAATATGATCAACTCTTTGCAAACGCACTTAAAAATAGAAATGTTGTGATGGGGTATTTTTTCACTCACGGCAACAACCAAAAAGGTTTAACAATAGGTCAATTACCCGACCCTGCAATTTTACTCGATGACAGCTTGTCCGGCATCCCCTTTCCTGAAGCAACAGGTGCAGGAGGAAACCTCGAGTTATTCCAGAGCAACGCGATACACGGCGGTTTTATCTCTCTACCGGCGGTTGATGAGGACGGTGTAATTAGATCCATTCCAATGGTACAACGATACGGTGACGTACTTTATGAAGCGCTATCTCTCGCAATGGTACGTACACTTATGGACTTTCCTTATCTGAATTTAGTAGTCGAAGGTAATGAACAGAAACAGGGCGTCAACCTAGGCTTGGAAAGCATTGAGTTTGAAGGGTTTAAGATCCCTGTGGATGAACACAGTGCTGCTCTTGTACCCTATCGCGGCACTTCAGGTAGCTTTCCTTATGTATCCGCAGTCGACATTATTAATCGCACAGCGCCATTAGATGTTATGCAAGGCTCAATTATTCTGGTTGGAACAACAGCAGCCGGTTTACTTGACTTAAGATCAACCCCAGTGCAAGCACTTTATCCCGGTGTCGAAGTTCACGCAAATCTCATCGCAGGTATACTCGACGGTAACATCAAACATAATCCGGCGTATATTTCTGGCGCCGCCATGCTCAGCCTTATACTAATCTGGATATTGATGGGTATTGCTACCATTAAACAAAACATGTTGATCTATACAGCAATAACAAGTGTACTCATAATCTCCGTATTTGGCGGTGTATATTATGCGTGGCATGAAGCGCATCTTGTTTTACCAATAGCCAGCCAGTTATTTCTCATCGGATTATTAATAGTACTCGAAATTACATTTTCCTATTTTGTTGAGAACCGTTCAAAACGGCAATTGGCTAAAGTATTCGGACAATACATTCCTCGAGAATTAGTAAATGAATTAGGAAATGACGACGATGATTATGCAATAGGCGGGGAACTGCGCGAGATGACAGTTATGTTTTCAGACATACGCGGCTTTACCGCGATATCAGAAAACATGGAGCCAAAAGAACTTACGCAAATGATGAATGCCTACTTTACGTGTATGACAGACGCGATTCAAGTTCAGCGAGGTACAATCGATAAATACATTGGTGATGCCATCATGGCGTTCTGGGGCGCTCCTATACATGATCAAAAACACCCGGAACATGCACTTAAAGCCACCCTTGAAATGGTGGCTAGATTAGATAACTTGGCAATAGAATTTGAAAAAAAGGGTTGGCCAAAAATAAGTATTGGCGCTGGTATAAATTCAGGTCCTATGTATGTTGGAAACATTGGCTCGGAGTTTCGAAAGTCTTATACCGTGTTAGGCGACTCAGTAAACTTGGGATCAAGAGTCGAGGCTTTAACAAAAAAATACGGCGTATCAATCATCGTTACTGAGTCTACCCACGATGCCTGCCCAGGGTATTATTATCGCGAACTCGACCGAGTAAGAGTGGTTGGTAAAAATGAACCAGTTACAATTTATCAACCTATTTCAAAGCGAGAAGACATAGACAAGTCAACACTTGATGAGCTAAACACATATCATCTTGCGTTAAAAACTTACCGTTTACAAGAATTTGAAAAGGCTGCCGATATTTTTAAAAATCTGAACAAAACAAACAGCTTGTTTATTTACGATGAGTACATTGACCGATGTATGTATTATAAGTTTAATCCACCGAGTACTGATTGGGATGGCGTATTTACGCATGAAAGTAAATAAAGGGAACTTTCTTTTACTGAAAATTTAATCTTACGACAATGGTATTCTAAAAATAAACTCACTACCCTGCCCGTCTATACTCTCTAGAGAAAGGTTTCCGTTGTGCGCATCAATTATTCGTTTGGTAATAAATAAACCAAGGCCAGTACTTTTTTCACCGTTTGTTGGCTTATTTTTAGCCTTACAAAAGGGATTAAATAACTTTATCTTATCAGCCTTCGGTATTCCCACACCTTGATCCTTGGCCTTAAAAACCAACTCACCCCCATCTTTAGCTGCATAGATGTTAACTTCTGATTGTTGATGAGAATATTTAATTGCATTATCAACTAGATTATTTAAGACCTGATGCAACTTTCGTTTATCCGCACAAATCATCAAGCCAGAAACCGAGTCCACATCCAGAGCTAAACCAATTTGTTTGTCCGAAGCACGTATTCTACACATACATATAACGTCATCTAATAACTCGCTAAATGAAAACTCTTCCTTAACCAAGCTCATTTCACCTGATTCTATAGTGCTGAAATCTAACAAATCTTCCAATAGGCCCATCATAAATATTGATGATCGGTATATTCGACTGACGAAATCATTTTGTTCCTCGTTAAGGGAACCAATAGTATCTGTTAATAATATTTGGGAAAAATTTTGAATCACGCCAATTGGGTTTCGCATATCATGGGAGACAATGCCTAATAAATTGTTTTTTTCAATTGATAGTTTCTTCAGCGTTCTATTATTTTCTTCGAGTGAATTTTGCAATTTTCGCTGCACAGTTGCATCTCTTACAATGGCTGCACCGTAATTACGTCCATTAATTACCATATAAGACAATTTTATATCGACCGGCACAAGGTGACCATCTTTATGTAACGCCGAAAGATTTACCATATCATTCATATTTCGGGTTATTGGTGCCTTATAAAACTGATTTCGAATATTGACATGTTGCTTTCGCAAATTTGGAGACAAAAGAATTTCGATCTCAGAACCAATAACTTCACTGGACTTCCAACCCAATACCGTTTCTAACACATCATTTGTACGAACGATATAACCGTTATCATCTACTAATAGAAATATATCCGGCAGAAAATCAATTATCTTATCTAGGTCAAAATATTCCTCGTCATCTATCTCTCTATTTAGTTCCACCAAAAATCCCTTATACTATAGCACCCTTATAGGCTATTTCGGCCCCAAATGTTTTTTATTGAGAATATAGTTAAAAGTACAGAAAAATATTAATCGCCAACACCCCCATCTGCTTATGTTCAGTTCAAATGGAAGTCCGAATTACATAACTATCGAAAATAATATACCTAAATATTAATTGGTTAGAAAACACCTGAAACATATGAAGATTTCAACAATGTCATAACAGCAAGGTAGGTCAATTTTATGAAGGCAGGCCGTGCATCACATATTGAAACTTGAGAAAACTCAAGAGATTCTCGTACTTATCCGTTTGAATCAGAAATTTCCGGAGTACAATTTGATTTTTATTTGACTTGATCCGAATAGTGATTTTGATATATACACACTAAAAGAGATTGTATTTAAATCATCACTAAAAATAGTGATTCACTTATCATGTCACATGAGGTTACTAACTCACGCTTATTAAGACAGTAAATCTAAATATCATTTTAGGCTATACCCAACACCGTTTACAGTGGGGACGTTGATTCTATAAAAAACTAATAATTTGCTTTTTCAGCAGCTTCACATAGCATTTTATCAACGCTTCGTTCTGCATCTAACCAGTCCTGTTCATGACCACCATCAGGAAAACCACGTTGTTCAGCTCGATAGTAAGCGGCTTCAGAAATCATACTCATTCGCTCCACCTCAGAAATTAGCGACTCAGTGCATACTAGGCTTTCATTGCCAATAAGCGCTTTTTCTTCCTGCGGCCTTAATGATTCACTTAAGTTTGTTGTTACTTCGATTTTCCCTTTCCCTGTTTTCTTTCCTTTTGGGGTTTTCTTCGGAGAAGAAACAGAGGATGCTGTTTTCACAACCATTATCAGGTTCCTTTTAATAAATTGCCATGACCAGTATTATAAAATGAAGGGCACGCAGTCACAGTTAACAAAATAACTAGAAGCGACCGCAAATTAAAAATATGTTTCCCTACAAATGCTCCACAATGAGTTACTGCTTTATTATTTATCACTTACTTGTGAGTGTAGACTAAAGAATAAATAAATTCACTATAATCTACCCTTGATCCAGGATCGATATCGCATCAAAGAACGACTAATAAATAGCATCTGGTTTTTCACATAATAGATGCTCATTTAAAGCATTTTTATCACTTAAGCTAATACCAATTCCATTCAAACATCGATGCACCACGGTAGCAGCATACCGACTCTGCCCTATAGAATCATCTACGGGGGAATCAAACACTACATCAAGAGAACTGTGCTTAGGAAAGCGTAATACGTTTGTATGGATAAACATACCACCTGTTGTTATATCCAAAGTTTTTGCCAAAGCGACAAAAGTATCACCTTGGTATAACCTTACATTGATTTGTTTCGTTTCACGATTGGACTTTCTATTATCCACGTTTATAACCCTTCCAGTTTGCCGATCAATTCAAACCAAAGCTGAATTACACTTTAATTTTAGACGCACTTTACATTAAGCTATTTAAAGTTAGACTTATTTACGCCAAATCACTCAATATAAAATGGAACTCAACAAAAACTTCGCACCCTTGTTTTAAAAACCCCTTCTCTAACATTCCCTACTCTAAGCGTAGACTATAATAATTGAAAATAATTTATTATTTAGGAAAAATAACATTTAATTTATTAGACATCGCTGCATCCAAGACAAATAAGAAACCAATAAATATTCTGTCTCCATGGAAGTCATATATAAAGTCATTACACATAAAATCAACAAGAGGATTCCCACTCAGTTTTATGCCAACCAGTATAGGAAGAATGGGCTTAAGGCCGCATCTAGTCATTACAAAAATAAATTTGCGATTGAACCACCTTCAAATTCAACGGCATTTACCAAATTGAAATATTTGCAGCCATTGGTGCTTCCCGCGTCAATCAACTTAAACCACTTATTTATTAATGTATATATTCACCCGCTTTCACGGGCGCGTTGAGGCAGGCTCAATACATATAATATGTTAGTATTAGATCAATATAATCAATAAGGACTTATCTTTTAGAACTAATTCTGCAAGACTATTGTCTGTATGATTAACCCATTCAAAAGAGTTTGTTATGACGGTACAAATCAAAATCGCTTTATTTCCTTACCTGCTTTTTATCGGATTATTATCAAGTTGCGCCATAACTGTTCCTAAATCCATTGATGAAAAAATTATCGATATTCCTGCACTGCACGTTGTTCGTCAGAATGTGGATGCCTATATTGAACGCCGGGTACGCTGGGGTGGAGTAATTGCTAATGTGGTAAACAAAAAAAATACCACTGTTCTGGAAATTGTTGACCACCCGCTAAGTAAAGAGGGTCGGCCCATTGAGACGGATCAGACTCAAGGCCGTTTTCTTGCGAGATTTAAAGGATTTCTTGATCCAGTAGTATACGCAACGGGACGAGAGATCACCGTTGTTGGTACAGTTAGCAGGGAAACTAAACAACTAATTGACCAATTTGAATATACTTACCCAGAAATCATTGTAGATTCATTCAACCTCTGGCGACCAGCTGAAAAGGATAACGATTACAATTACGATCCTTATTGGCCTTATTTCGGCCCATGGTATCCACCTTATTATCCACGCCGCTACTATTAAAAATGGTAAATTCTAAAAAATGGATACTTACTAAAAACCCTGCGTATGATGCTATCGGAGAGGCATACAACAATTATCTTATTGATACTGCAGAACATTGGCATTATTAATTAACAACCACAAAAAATACACATACACGACTATACTTCGATACGGCTACTATCGTTACCACTAGCAAATTATGTAAATAAAAAATTCAACTCACTGAATTCACTTTAGTATATTAAAACTACCTGATTTAAAAAAATAAGTACCGCCTCTCATAGATACATTCACGGAAATTTGACTAAGTTCTGCATTGACTTATTACATATCAGCACTTACTTTTTAGATATAATGCTTTTGCTTTCTAGCCTGCTATTGCTTGATCCTGATCAGTACCTATCATTTAAAGAGGTGTCGAAAATGAGAAAAAATTTAGATCCCCTGGTTGACGTTTGGTATCTATATTTAGACAAAAGACAGCGCTTTCTAGTGGTGGCATTTGATGAAGATGCGGGTTTGGTGGAATTACAGCATCTCGCTGGTAATGTGGAAGAAATATCTCTCAGCGATTGGTACTACCTCAATGTCGAATTCAGTGAAGCGCCAGAAGACTGGACAGAACCCGTTGCTTTTGATCAGATGGATGATCTAATTCCAATACTATCTGACTT
>JAOTSL010000174.1 GCA_029864945.1 Gammaproteobacteria bacterium | reverse complement strand
CTTCCGATCTCTTAGTCAGGGTATTCATTAACAAACTAATACTTGCCCAAATTACCATCATCACATATACTTGCGCGCTTCGTTTGTGCGGTGCTAGACAAGTGTTCTGGTGGCGGCACAGCTAATAAACATCTGAGGTTATCAAAATGAAAGCTGACATCCATCCAAAATACGAAAGCGTCAATGTTACTTGTAGCTGTGGCAATGTTTTCGAAACGCAATCAACCAACCACAAAGACTTAACGATTGACGTATGTTCAGAATGTCATCCATTCTACACAGGCAAGCAAAAAGTACTTGATACAGCTGGGCGGGTTGACAAGTTCCGTCAGAAATACGGAAAGAAATAACACCTATTGATCCACAATCAATATTATCGGCATCACCTGGTTCTTCTACTTCTAAAAAGAACCAGGTTATCCAACAGCTTTAAAGCAACATACCCCACTTTCCTCCTTCTTTTTTCTTTTTTTGTAAGTAGCCTCCTACTTTCACCAGCGTTAGCCGCACAAACAAACACCTGCTCAAGTCGCTCATTTGATGAACGAGCTCTCGTCGTACGCGTTTATGATGGCGATACTGTAAAACTTGCTAATGGCGACAGCATTAGACTCATTGGTATAAACACCCCTGAAATGAATTATGATACTGGCACTCCAGAGCCTTATGCAAAAAAAGCTAAACGTTTTCTGGAAAAACTGGTTCTCAAAAATAAGATCGGCATTAAATACGGGGCTGAAAAAACAGATCGATACAAGCGCAAACTAGCACATATATTTTTGCTCGACGGCACCAACCTGCAATATGAAATATTGAAATCCGGCCTAGCATTCAACATTAGCATCCCCCCAAACCTAAGGCGGCACAACTGTTACTTCAATGCCGAAAAAACAGCTCGAAATAATAACCTAGGCATTTGGAAGAGCCCCCACTACAAGCCTGTCAAAGCGAGCAAAATCAATAAAAACCAACTTGGCTTTAAACTCATCACGGGCAAGGTTAATAGTGTGCTAAAAACCAAAAAATCTATCAGGATTAAATTTTCAGAAAAAATGGCATTACGCATCAATAAAAAAGATTTACACTACTTCAAAAATCTTCAACCAGAACAGTTGATAGGCAAACACATCACAGCTAGAGGATGGGTCAACTTGTACAAACACAGGTTCAGTATGCGCATTAGACACCCGGACGCGATGTCAGTTAACTAAAATGACATCCTTGTGAAAGTTTAAAATACGCATCAATTGTCAATCGGCACAAACTATGCTGCTGCTCAGCAAATGAAAACAGGAATAAAGACATGAGTAATGACTTAAAACAACAAGCACTGGATTACCACGCAAACCCAACACCCGGAAAAATAGCCATTGAAGTAACCAAGTCTTGCGAAAATCAGCACGATTTGTCTTTAGCTTACACACCCGGTGTAGCCGCACCTGTTCGCGCAATTGCCGAGGATGCGTCAAAAGCCTATGACTACACGTCAAAAGGTAATCTTGTTGGTGTAATAACCGATGGCACCGCAGTATTGGGGCTGGGAAATGTTGGCGCACTAGCTGGCAAGCCCGTCATGGAAGGGAAAGCCGTTTTATTCAAAAAATTCGCCAATGTTGATGTGTTTGATATTGAAGTCACCGCCAACTCTATCGAAGAATTTATTACTACCGTTGTTAATATCGCTCCTACATTCGGCGGAATTAACCTTGAAGATATCGCCGCACCAAATTGTTTTGTGATTGAAAAGGCATTACAGGAAAAACTGGACATCCCAGTCTTTCACGATGATCAGCACGGAACAGCCATTATTATTTCTGCCGGCCTTTTAAACGCACTGCATATTCAGGGCAAAGAAATCGGAAAGGTTAAGATAGTGTGTGTTGGTGCAGGATCCGCGGGAATTGCGTCAATGAACTTGTTAGTTGCATTAGGTGCAAATAAGGAAAATATTTTCCTTATTGACCGCAAAGGCATTGTTCACGACGAGCGAACGGATTTAAATGAATACAAGCAAGCTTTTGCAGTAACCACAAAAGACAGAACGCTAGCTGATGCAATGAAAAATGCAGATGTCGTTATCGGCGTCTCTGGGCCAGATATTATAGACAAGGAAATGGTAAGCTCGATGGCAGAGAAACCAATAGTGTTTGCTTTATCCAACCCCGACCCTGAAATTAAACCTGAAGTCGCATTGAAAGTAAGAAATGATTTAATAATGGCGACGGGTCGAAGCGATCACCCTAATCAGGTTAACAATGTACTGGGCTTTCCTTTTATTTTCCGTGGTGCGCTTGACGTGAGAGCGAGCTCGATTAACCAGGAAATGCAAATGGCCGCGGTATATGCACTAAGAGATCTTGCCAGAGAGCCTGTTCCTCAATTAGTGCTCGACGCATACAAAGTTGACGCTATGAGTTTTGGTAAAGATTATATTATCCCGAAACCAGTAGATCCTCGCTTAATGGATCGCGTTCCACCCAAAATTGCCCAGGCAGCCATTGATACCGGTGTCGCACAAAAGCCTTACCCAAGCCACTACCCAGCTATTTAAAACTAAGCGCGCTTGGCAGTCACATAACTTTGCCGCATAAAAACACTTCTTACGGGTGCTTTTTATGCGGCAAGTTATACGACAAGTTATGCGCTGAATTATTCGGCAAGCATTTTTGTTAGTTTTTTAATTGACGCCCGCTTCATCGCAATTCCATTAATTGGACTTAACGGACTTTGTCTTAGTGCGTTCGGCTGAAGCGCAGTGACTTCAATTTCAAAATCCCCCATACCAAAACAGAAAACAGGCACGTTCTGCACCTCAACCTTACTTATTCGAATTCGGCGGTCTTCTGTGTCAAATGGAACATCCAGATCTAGCAGTTTAAGCACAATATCTTTTGGGGAATCAGGGAATATCTGAATTTCGATAGGCGAGTAACGAGTAGCCGTAGCTTCAAGCACCCCTCCCGTTAATCGAGGGCTATATTCCCCGAACATTTTCATCGCCTCCAATGCCTGAGCCCTCATTGAATGTATCAACTGCTCCTGCTTACTTGAGAAGATAGCCTGGTGCACCTTTAGCTCCACCTCAACCTCTGCGTTTGTTGGCAGGTCCGGGGAATCAGGCAAACCTAAATGCTTTAATGCCTTGAGCTTAGCTACATCATAATCCTGAACCAAGCCTTCAGCCAAAATCCGCGCAGCTTCAACCGCAATTAGATGTCGATACGACTGCGTTGTAGAAAGTGAATTCACGTCATCACCACTTGGATATTAACAATTCAACAAAAAAACTAACGATAACTCAGATTAACACTGAGTTATCGCCTCCTAAACCAATTGCTTTTTAAAACAACTGCTCAGGCGCTTCGTCTCCATCTTCTGAAGCACTATTCTCACCACTAACCCTAGGTCGGTTAGAATTACTCATTTGTTTAGGCACATGGTCTGTCCGAAAGCTTTCAAATATAGCACCATCAAAACCGGCGTCGGCACGTAAGCCAGTTTCCGGATCAATTCGAACGGTTACTATCCCTGGGGGCTGAACCAATGGTGTTTCTGGCATACCTTTCAATGCTTCGCGCATATATGTTATCCACATTGGCAAAGCGGCACGGGCGCCTGACTCGTTATCCCCCAATGGATGCGGCTTATCAAAACCAACCCAGGCGGTTGTCGCAATTTCTGCATTAAAGCCAGAAAACCAGGCGTCTCTCTGATCATTAGTAGTACCCGTTTTGCCCGCCAGATCATTACGCCTTAATACTTTAGCGCGGCGGCCTGTGCCTCGCTGGATTATTTCTCGTAATATCGTCGTCATAATATAAACATTTTGAGCACTAACAATTCGCTTAGCTAGATTGATAACTGGCTCCCCCGTTCCGCTTTGCCCCATTTCATCTAACGAAACCATAACAGTCTCTCCAGAGGGATCTATTCCAATCTCTTCAGCGGAGGCGGCAAGCTCGCATTTAGGACATACCGTTGGCGGATTTGCTTTATAAAGAAGTTCATTTCCTGGACCAACAATACGATCAATCAAATGTGTTTCGACAAGATAGCCGCCGTTAGCAAATGCAGCATACCCCCGAACAACCTCCAGAGGTGTTAACGTTGCGCTACCAAGGGCCAGAGAAAGATCTTTTGGTAACTCAGCAGGATCAAAACCAAAACGCTTTACATAATTAATCGCATATCTGATCCCGATATCCTGAAGAATACGAATAGATACCAAATTGCGCGACTTAACCAGCGCTTCTCTTAATCGCGTTTCACCAAATATTTTTCCGCTGTAGTTTTCTGGTCTCCAGGACTCTTCAAGTCCTGAGTCATTAAAAACAACCGGCGCATCGTTTATTAATGTTGCAGCGGTATAACCTTTTTCTAACGCACCGGAATACACAAAGGGCTTGAAATTTGAGCCCGGCTGACGTTTTGCCTGCGCAGCACGATTAAACTTACTATGATAAAAATCATAACCACCAACAATAGCCTGAATTGCACCATTTTTTGCGCTAACAGAAACTAACGCCCCCTCAACCTCAGGTATCTGACCCAAGCTCCATCGGCCGCCACCAGCATCGTACAAACGAATAACATCACCAACAGCAACAACTTCACTTGCTTCTTTCGGCGCAAATCCAATTCGATTACCATCAATATAGCGGGCAGCCCATTTTAGGCCGCGCCAACAAACATGCGCGACCTGATCATTGGCCATATAAACAAGCGCCGAATCCTCATTTACCTCAATAACGACGCCCGCCTCCAAAATGGGGTAGCTACTAACTTTTTTAAGCGCCGCTTTCCACTCTGACGGCTCTGAAAAATCGAGCTCATCAAGCTTTTGCTCCGCACCGCGATAACCGTGACGCTCTTCATAAGCCAATAAATTATATTGCAACGAACGAGTCGCCTTATTCTGTAAACGGGACTCTAACGTGGTGTATACACTATACCCCTCCGTATATGCATCAGTGCCGTATCGAGAAAACATTTCATTACGCACCATTTCCGCCGCGTAGGGCGCATCAAGTTCAATTCCTTTCTGGCGTAATTCTGCTGTAACTGGACGCAAGATTGCGTCGTCGTAAATTTCTTTTTCGATATACCCAAGGGCAAGCATTCGACCCAACACATAATTTCGACGCTGCAATGCGCGCGTCGGATTAATTATTGGATTATATCGAGACGGCGCTTTTGGCAAGCCTGCGATCATTGCTAGCTGGGAAACATGAAGCTTCTCAATACTTTCCCCATAATAGATATTAGCCGCAGCACCCACTCCGTAAGCACGATTACCCAAATAAATTTTATTTAAATAAAGTGCAATGATTTCCTGTTTGGTTAATGTCTGTTCAATTCTAAGGGCAAGTAAAATTTCACTGAACTTTCGTAAAAAGGTTTTTTCTCTACTCAGAAAAAAATTACGCGCAACCTGCATAGTAATAGTACTGCCACCCTGCGCTTTTCTCCCAGTTGTTACAAATACCGCAACCGCGCGAAGCAAGCCATGATAATCCACTCCGGGATGCTCAAAAAAACGATCGTCTTCGGCTCCCACAACTGCATTTACCATGTACTCAGGAATTTGATCATACCTCAAAGGCTCACGGCGCTTATCTCCAAACTCCCCCATTAGCTTTCCGTCAGCGGAATAAACACGCAGCGGCACTTGAAAGCGAATATCTTTCAAGCTGCCTACAGAAGGTAAGTTAGGAGAAATATAGAGATATATACCAGCAGCGGTGACGCCACCTAAAATGGTTAATAAAATCGATATTTTTATTCCAAATTTAATTAACCGGCTAAATATACCTGGCTTAGTACTACGATCTTTAAAAATTTTTTTAGTCATTCAATTCATTTTCACGTTTTGTTACACGACCCGTCGACACAACTGATCTTTGACATACCGAATAGGATATCGTGCCAAATATAAAATAATAAAAACCAAAGCGATAAACAAAATAAGTTAAAATGAAAACACTCCAGCCACACTTGAACAACAGTATGCAAATCTATAGCCGAAGATTCATTTTCACTTAACCTATCTAATTCTAAATCTCTTAGTCCAAAATTATTTATTCAAGCAAATTATTGTATATACTCATCATTCTACGCTTGATACTAAATCGACACCGCTAATTAAATGCATAAATTATAGACAAACCCATCATCATTTAACTAATTTAAACAATTGCCGACAAATAACATGGACTTGCGCGGAAAGATAATATCATTCTTTGTTTAATTTAGGCTAAGTTGCGGTTAATATGATAAAAAAATTGCAATACGATTTACACAATAGGGAAGTTTGACGTGGAATTTGCCGATTTACTAAAACGAAAAAAAATAACCATGATTGGGCTTGATATTAGCTCGTCAGCGGTTAAGTTACTCGAATTAAGCGAACAAGATAACCGGTTTAGAGTGGAAGCTTATGCCGTAGAACCAATTCCTCCAAACTCCGTTGTAGAAAAAACCATCACAGATATCGAGTCCGTTGGCGAAACTATTCGTCGCGCAGTTAGACGCTCAGGTACTAAAACTGCGAACGCTGCAGTCGCAGCTGCGGGCTCCGCTGTTATAACCAAAACCATTTCGATGCCAGCCTCACTTGACGACGATGAGCTGGCCAGTCAAATTGAACTTGAAGCCGATCAATACATTCCTTACCCAATAGAGGAAGTCGCACTGGACTTTGAAGTCATTGGAAGCACTGCCGGTAATCCCGACATGGTTGATGTGCTTCTTGCTGCGTGCCGTAGTGAAAATGTTGATTCGCGGGTCGCCGCAGTAGAGCTTGGCGGGCTAACCGCCGTAATTGTAGACGTTGAAGCATATGCGTTGGAAAATGCTGTCATGCTAATCTCATCTCAACTACCCGAACACGGTATTGATAAAACAATCGCCATAGTGGACATTGGCGCAACAATGACTACATTA
>JAOTSL010000173.1 GCA_029864945.1 Gammaproteobacteria bacterium | reverse complement strand
TAGTTGCTGTTGATAAGTAGGCCATTTTTTTTATTGGAGGTGGTGGTGACGTTATGACCTATATTACCAAATATATTTACATCTAGATTTGTATTACCTAAAAGCTGTAATCCATTGCCGCCATTACCCGTGCTGGTTACGTCAAATAAATAAGTTAATTCGGAATTGTTAATTTGAATGCCGTCATCGGAGGCGTTTGATATTTCAAAATTGCGTATTTGAGTATAATAGCCGCCGTTAACATACACTCCAAACTGAGAGTTGTTCGCGTCAATGTTGCCCTCAAGCCATGTGCCCGTGCTTGCTATTTGTATTGCGTAACTTGCATTTATAGTTGTTTTTAAAGTGATGCCTGGTTTTACTACTAGCGCAATATGGCGTTCTTTAATTGAGTAGCTATGAGATACATCTGGTTCATTATCAGGAATGATATAAATAGTTTCAAAACGGGATAATATGGCGCTATTGGGAATGATAACTGGGTTGTTCCACCAAATTGCCGGTGTTTTGTTTTGATTTAGTTCCGCACTACCATTTTGCTTTACTGAAACTGAGTTTGTTTTCCAGCCAGGACTGGTCCTGGAAAAGTTAAGCAGGTCTGACAGGTTTGTTCCTGTTTTTAAGCTCGTGCTGTAAATAATGGTTTTGAGTGCTGTTGTATCGGTATTGTCTATTTCGCAGGACCAGTTGAATGCATCGAGATCATCTTTAATTGTAAGATTGTTGCAATTATCGAGATTGCTCATTGGGAATTTGCGTTGTTCTCCGCTGTGTACAAATTGACTGGGTATAGGTTTATTTTGAGAATAGTAACTATTCCAATTCGCGGTATTAGCAGTATTGACGTATGGCACGACGTTCCCGCAATTTAACTGAACGGCACCATCTCGTGACAGAATCTTTCCCGTCGAGGTGGCGAAGGCGCAAAAAGTATCAGCGTCGGGTTGTTGGGTAACGCTGAGAACGAAAGACGTATCTGCTTCAAAGCGCGTGTCAATAACAAGTACCCCATTTTCCCCTATGATTTGATTGATGCTGTTTTGGCCTTCAATTCTAACTTCAATGGTTTTTTCGGGGGGGAGGTTCGTCGTTATAACTTCGACACCGTAAGTCAGCGGTGTGTTAAACGTTACTGTGTAGTTTATCCCGTTTCCTGCGAGATCTTTTATTGTGTTGTTGAAATGAAGGATGAAGGATTCGTCAGTTGGTAAGCTTAGGGCGCTCGCATCAAGGCTGGTAAAATCAAATTCCACAGTAAGCTCGTATGCTACCACTGGATCTGTCTTTTCTAGGTAGGTCCACGCACCCTTTAATTCTTTGCCGTTTGATGTGACAAAACTCAGTGCATTTAATGCAGATGGAGAAACAGAGTTTGGACTCAGTGGTTCGTTAAATGTAAATGTAATACTTTTTGTGTCAGTCATGACTTGTTGGTTGCTAATAAGATCGGGTTTGATGCTTGTTATAGTGGGGCTCGTGTTATCAGTGCTAACTGGAATATTACCGGAAGAGGAGTCAGAGGCGGAGCCGCAGGCAACCAGAAGTCCTGATGCAATCAAAATAGGTAAGGCTTTTAATTTTTTTATCATGTAGAACGTCGCTCTGACTTTATGTTATTGATTTAGTTGTTTTGCGAGAATCACTTGTTTCAGGTTTGAGTGCTTAGTTTAAACGCTTACCACGTAAGGGTAGGCCGCTTTCCGGGTCACTCAGCATACCACCTAATAATGGTATCTAATACCGTACTACACTGGAAAATAGAAAAGAATTCAAGTGTCTACCCCAAATTATATGACGGGTGTCACAAAATGCGTCACAAATTACCCAGTGAATCTTCTGTGAATTATACGCAGAATAGCTTTAATCGAAGATTAAGGCGATGTAAATTTATCTATCTATTTGTTTTTGTGGGACTAATTCGTACTATTAGAGGTTTTGCTCGTTCAGAAAGCCGCTTGCCAGGTAAGGCTGAGTATGGAGTGGCCTGTGTGGTACCCACTTTCGGTATTTTCGGAGCCAGTGAATAGCAGGTAATTGAGATATATCTGGACGTATTTTGATTGCTGTAAAGTTAACCGCGGGTTGAGAAATAATTCAGCACGATCTAAGCCGATTTCATAGCTTGAGCCTAGTTTCCATAAGCCATTTTTTGATGTTTGATATAACTCGCCAAACAGCGATGTTTTGGTTTTACGGTCGAGAATATTGTCATTCGTATTGATGTGGCGGCCAATCAAATAGGCGGAGATGTGGGTGTTGCGATCCTTTTTAGGGTAAATAAACCCTAGCTTCCAGGCTATGGACATAGCTGTTTTATATTCGTAGTCTCGAGTGGTGTAGGGAGTATTGGATAATACGGCGATTTCAAAGTGAGATATTGGACTGGATTCTTCCCATGTGAGGACGCCTGTATAAGGGTGTTCTGGTGTAAATGTATAACCAATCGCTGATAATGCAACATCTGTTGTTTGGCCATTGCTTAGATGTTTTTGAACCCCTGCATTGAGAGCGTAATAAGGTTCATTTTGACGGGCGTACTGCAGAGTGGTTGCACGGGTCCGGCTACCAATGCGGCGGCCTATGCGCACACCTATTCCCCCGGTGTCCAGTGTTTCGTTTGCAAAACTGCCTTTTTCTACCAGCTCTTTCCAGGTGCCTGTGGGTTCAATTCCCCTGATGGCGCCATCCGAACGTCTGACGGGGTGCCAGATACTACCAAAATCCGGTAATTTTGCAGGCCGGAAAGCCGGCTCCCAAATCACATCAAGATCATATTGCTCGGAGTTATACTTCCAGCGTAGGCCAAACACCGGACGGCGTTTATCGGCGAGTTCGTAATCGAGCTTGTAACGTACAAGTACTTTGCTGCTGAGCCTGTCACTAAGGCTTTCGTGTTGTGCGTTGGGGTTGATGGTGTCCCATTGGGCGTCAATTGCGCCAATCATCCATTGTTGTCTGGGTTGGTGGTAGCGTAAATAAGTTGGTTGCCATTGAAACTCAAATTTTTGCACATTTTTTTCGCTGGATTGCTCGGTAGCGTCAAATCGTGTGCCGAAGGTAAAGTCTAGGTCCGACTTGTATTTTGTGCGTAAACTCAGTGCCGCGTTAAAATAATTGCTACTGCTTCGTTTTCCCTGGTCTCCCCAGATACTGAACTCACCTTTGAATCGTGCGCCAAGGAACTCTGTCGTTAATTCGGTATTTTTTGCTTTGGTGGTAACTGATTTGATTTTAACGTGTAAGGGGGTGTCTTCTTTTTTGTCGCTGACCACATAATATTGTGTTGCCTGAACAACTTTAATTGTGGTGTGAGGTTTTTTGTAACCCAGTGCCAGTAGTTTTTCATAACGTTGCCAGAAATTATTTTCGTCTTGCATTGCGCCGGCATGCACTCTGAACTTGTCGTTATTTAATTCAAAAACAAAGGCATCAATATTGTTTTCTTTTAAATGCTTTACTGCACGCTCTGCTAACATACGTGTCTGGAACAACCCGATGCTGAGTGACTTTAAAGGAATGTCGATTTGCTGGCTAATCAATCGCACTTTTTGTCCACTTTTATTTAAGCTGTAGATCAGGTTGTCTGCTGAATTTTTATTTGTAAACTTACTTAAAATATTGAGTTTCTTGAAATCAATGGCAGGTTCTTCTTCGGCAAATAATGAGCTTAAAAATATGAAATTGAGCGCAATAATTATTACGGTGCTCATTGTGATTAATTGTTGCTGGTGATTTGTCACTGGAAACTTAATAATTTATATCAATGCCGATAATAATGGCATCTTCTTTTGATTCGTGGCCCACAAAATTCGCATCGGTTTCTTGAGGCAAAAAATCCATAGTGATCTCAAGTAGTCCGCGAACGTTGCTGCGAAAATAATAAGAGAGAGTTGTGGTTACTACGTTTGCAGATAGCCCTTCGTAGATTGTTCCGCTATTTTTGAAATCTCCGTTGCTGGTAAAGTTGTAGAGTAGGGAGTAAGCGAAGCTGTCACTGGCCCTGTAGTCAGCGCCCAGAAAGCCACCGTACCACTGAATGTTTTTTCCTTTCTCAAGGTATTCGCTCCATTTGTTCCACATTAGCTGAAACATCCAGCTTACTCTGGGGGTGGGGAATGCTTGAATATCAATCCCGGTATTTGTCTGAAAAATAACGCGGTCAGAAATCTGGTCACCAAGTGAGCCGGTAGCGCCATATTGTTGGTTCAATTGCCAGAAGACGCCTGTTTTAAATGTATCGAATCGTTTGGCGATATAACCATAAATGGTTTTACGGTTATTGTTGTCGAAAATTCGGTCCTGGCGGCCGATGCCAGCGGTATTCATTTCAGCTCCGGGATTAGCATCCAATCCATTACTTAATCCCAAGCTCAAAATTAAATCAGCAATATCGATGTCTGCACGGATGCCTTGGTCGAGCCCCAAGCCAGATTGTGTGTAGATGAGATACTCTTTCAGGCTCAGCCGTGTATCTTGGTCCACAATCACGTCCGAACTGGGAAACTGGCCAGCGGTAAAGCTGGCAATTAATCCGTCTTCGATACGGTATCGCAGCCAGGACTCTCTTAGTGAGATAGCGCCCTCGTTTTCACCGGGTTTTAAAATGGCATCAAAATAGAAGCTGATATTTTCCGTTAAGGGAGCGCTGGATATTAATTTGATGTAATTAGGCATCTGTAAATCAAAATTTGAATCATGTGATACCTCGCCGGTCGAAATATCGGAATAGTGTTTGCCGCGCCTTATTTGCCCCAGCATTTGTGAGCGGATAGAAAACGGAAATATACTCGGTACGGCGGTATTTTCGTCTCCAGTATCCACGCTAGTGAAGCTTTCCCAGTTCGGCAGGCTGTTGGTTTGCCTAAATCTAAGCCCAAAAATATTCAATTGGGGAGGGGCGGAGTGGCAAGCTGAGCAGCTAACTTTGTATTGGCGACTGTAAATGGAGCTTGCGTTGCTTTCGGTAACGGCGCAAATCAGTAATATCATAGCTAGAAGCAGGCAAGGTATGCCGGTCTGATATGAATCTAAATGATTGTGATACTGCTTCACGAAGTGGTTTGTCCTTAAATATTGAGTTTCAGCTAACGTTTATTTAGCGGCAATAGGGGGAAAATGCTTGAGTTTCGAATGAACTAGCGTTTTTTTTGTAATTAGTCCCATTTATTAGAGAATAAGTGAGAATGTTATTTGCTTGAAAAGCCATCAAAAGCTAAAATTGCGCGCTTTGAAGCCAGAAGAAATCTGGTTTCTAATATGAAACCTTTGGAGATATACACAAAATGGCAGTTGAACGCACATTATCAATGATCAAACCTGACGCAGTAGCAAAAAATGTTGTCGGTGAAATATACGCGCGATTTGAAAAAGCTGGATTAAAAGTTATCGCTGCAAAAATGGTTCACCTGTCTGAAGAACGAGCTGGTGCATTTTATGCCGTTCATAAGGAAAGACCTTTTTACAATGACTTAGTTTCTTTTATGACATCTGGCCCAATCATGGTGACAGCGCTAGAAGGCGAGAATGCGATTGCAGTTCATCGCGGAATCATGGGTGCAACTAACCCAGCAGACGCAGAAGCGGGTACTATTCGTGCCGATTTCGCAGACAGTATTGATGAAAATGCTGTTCACGGATCTGATAGCGCTGAAACAGCTGCAGAAGAAATCGCATTCCATTTTAGTGCTGACGAAGTTTGCCCAAGAACGCGATAAGCCTAAAAAATGACTAAAACCCATCAAAAACAAAATCTACTGGATTTTGATCTTGACGGAATGAAAGCCTTCTTCTCTGAAAATGGGGAGAAGGGTTTTCGTGCTGTTCAAGTGCTGAAATGGATCCATCAGCGTGGAATGATTGATATTTCACAGATGAATGATCTTTCCAAGGTATTGCGTGAAAAATTGCAGGAAGTTGCAGAAATTCGCATGCCCGAAGTGGTGATTGATCAGCTGTCCAATGACGGCACCCGAAAATGGCTGTTACGGATGGAAGATGGTAACTGTATTGAAACTGTTTTTATCCCGCAAAAAGATCGCGGTACACTGTGCGTATCCTCTCAAGTTGGGTGCATACTGAATTGTTCTTTTTGTTCCACAGCAAAACAGGGCTTTAACCGGAATTTGTCTACGGGCGAAATTATTGCTCAACTTTGGGTTGCTGCTAAAACGCTCGGCCAATTTGAAGAGGGCGCTGACCGGATGATTAGTAACGTGGTCATGATGGGCATGGGTGAGCCGCTATTGAACTTTGACGCGGTTGTCGCCGCAATGAAGTTGATGCTTGATGATAATGCCTTTGGCCTTTCAAAACGTCGGGTGACATTAAGTACCGCTGGTGTTATTCCTGGAATGGATAGGCTTAGCGAAGAATGCGGAGTTGCGATGGCCGTGTCTTTGCACGCAACAAACGATGAATTGCGTAATGAATTAGTACCACTAAATAAAAAATACCCCATTAAAGACTTGCTTGAAGCATGTAGGCGATATGTCAATAACGGGTTGAAGCGACACATTACATTTGAGTACATCATGATTAAAGATGTAAATGACAGTGTTGCAGAGGCCAAAAAACTAGGGCGAATGATTAAAAATATACCTTCTAAGGTCAATTTAATACCGTTTAATCCGTATCCTAATACAGAATATGAGCCATCTAGCCAACAGGCAATTGACCTGTTTGTAAAAACACTGGTAGATAACGGCATTATTGTTGTTACACGAAGAACTCGCGGTGAAGATATTGATGCCGCATGTGGGCAGCTAGCAGGTAAAGTGCAGGATAAAACGCGTCGTAGTTTGCGCTATATTAAAGCGGTAGGAGAATAATTGAATCATAAATTGCTGCGCGGCCGCGGCCCTTTAGTTTATCTGGTGATATTATTGCATGTTGCTTTTGTGGCTGGTTGCGTTTCTACGTCAGCTAAAAAGATTTCTCCCTCAGATGTTGCCACGGCAAATGTAAATTTAGCAACAGAG
>JAOTSL010000172.1 GCA_029864945.1 Gammaproteobacteria bacterium | reverse complement strand
CCTATGAAGAGAAGAGAAGAGAAGAGAACCAAATCCATGCTGTCTTCCTTGTAATTATTTATATTACGGCTTCAGTTTTGATGGCGACCAGGCTCATTACCGAGATGGCTACAAAGATGCTGAGGGGGCGCTAGCACACCTTGAGAATGTAGGCGCTTTGTTAGAAGAAGCCCTTACAATATCTGAATTGACTCGCTTAGAAATTCATGACCCGGAAAGAGAATCAGCAAAACTTCGTGAACCTCTTGCTGGTTTGAATCCTCAATTCTATGTTTTGAAATACGGTTTTCGCCGATAATAACAACGCCTCTAAATAATCGAACGATTTTTTAGAGGCTACTTTTCAAAATCTAATGCACCAGAACCCAGCTTTTTAAGATCAATTCACTCATTGCTGATGATGAGTTTCACTAGCGTGAGTGAGATAAAGCGCGAGACCAATTAATGCAATACCACCGGCAAGAAAAAGCAGTGAAAGCGAATCTTCATAGGTCAGACTAATGGCATTTTCAAAAAACTTAACAATTAAAATCATTAAGATTACTTTTGCTAACCGACTTTTCAAATCATCCAGACTGCGAATAACCAAAACATTACCCGCAACTTTTGCATTTTCTGCCACATCAATTTTGCTAATAAATAGTTCATAGAGGCCTAGCGCAAATATTAATAATACAGTGGCCAACAAATAGCCATCAATAATTTCCACCACATGGGTCACGGTTGAGCTTCGAAGCGCATTTCGTGCCTCGGTCGTCAATGAAGGCATCGCATACTCACCCAGGTGTGAGATCATGACAATGGCATCAATAGTCGCCATATAAAACATAGCAACACTGGTAATTAAACTGGCTACAACTGCCGCGATGACAATATAACGGCTTCCCCACAATATTTTTTCAAAAATTGATTCAAACATGAGCATTTCCGCCATAATCCTAGTGTTGTTTTATTTTACATGTATTTCTTCTGCATGAGCAATGTCCGATCTTTAACTAGAAAAGTAGTTACACTGTGGTTAAACTCATTAATTAAAAAATATTTTCGGGGATAAATATGACTGAAGTTCTGGTGCTTTATTACGGCCGCCATGGTGCAACTGAAAAAATGGCCCAACTTATCGCAAGAGGTGCGGAAGAAGCAGGTAATGTTGAGGCAAAAATACGCACAGTTCCGAATATATCAACCGTATGCGAAGCAACTGAGTCAGACATACCTGATCACGGTGCGCCTTATGTCTCGCTGGATGATTTAAAAAGCTGCGACGCGTTAGCATTAGGCTCACCGGGTTATTTTGGTAACATGGCTGCACCGCTTAAGTATTTTATCGATTCCACCAGTGGATTGTGGTTATCGGGTGCATTGTCTGGCAAGCCAGCTTCAGTTTTCACTTCTACATCCACTATTCATGGTGGCCAGGAAAGTGTTTTACTCTCGATGATGCTGCCACTATTACATCACGGCATGCTGATAACAGGGTTACCCTATTCTGAACCAGATTTACACACTTCCATAAGTGGGGGTTCGCCGTATGGCGCAAGCCACTTTGCTGGTGAGAATGGTGAAAACGAATTAAGTGATGAGGAAAAACGCTTAACCCGTGCATTAGGGAAAAGGTTAGCCACTATTGCTGGGAAATTATAGGTTAAATTTTGTCAGGCTGATATTGATATTAACTTCAATATTATGCCAGGCAATTTTATGAATCAGTTTACCTTTACTATAACGCTCGAACCCAACAATAAGCATTGTTGCTGGGTCAATGATTAAACGAAGTCGATCAAATTTATCTTCGTAAGAAGTATCGAGCACTAGTCGTTTTTTGTTTTTTATTGAGATGGTACTAATGGAATAATCGATAACGTTATCAAGCATACTCATCGCAATATCAATAATTTTATCGTAGCCTGAGTTCAGCGCTGAATCCTGTGTAACGCCATACATATTCTCATCATCTTTTTTTATCGATACTACCGCAAACGACAAAAAACCACCTAAGTGGCCTTTAATTGTACCGTCTGGCAAGATGGCCAACGCTGCGCCTTCTTTAAAAGGCCCGAGCTGCTTTAGCAATAAGTAACCGGGTTTTTTAAACCACATTTTTTGGTTTTGAAGCCGATACTCATTCTCAAAACTTTCAAGTCGCATGGTTGCCGAGTAGTCATTCACCTGCGCATAGCTAAATCGAAGCTTTGTTAAAAAGTCGACAATAGGCTTCTTTTCTTTTTCATCCAGCGCATAAACACCGGAAACATGAAAACAAATCGACAATAAAAACATTGTTAGTATTTTTTTCATGAAGAACATTTAGAAATTAGAGACATAGGAAAACCCAAGTGCATCACCTTTAGTGAAGGGCAAAACAGCACTAAAATTCATTTGACTAACCCTTTCAGGATCATTTGCTTTTAACCAGCGCTGCTTACGATTACGCTCTACAGCCACTTTAGCCGCAGTGTAACCAATGGCGATGCCAAGCGGATAATCTCCCGCCCAGTGCACTCCGTTATTCATCATCGCAAAGCTCAACAACCCCATCAGTGTGTATCCCAACGGACGTATATAGGTATATTCGGGGTAATTTTCGGCAAGAACCGTTGTAGTTGCCATTGCTGTTGCTAAATGTCCCGATGGAAACGCGTCGTATTTGGGTACGTTTTTATTGTATTCCATTTGATTAGGGAAAAACTGCCACTTACCGCCATCCTCAGTTGCCTTAAATCCAGCCTCACGTCCTGTAGTGCGCTTTAACACTTGAACAACAACACCAGTAACAAAGAGCGCCTCCACTGTCTGACTTGCCGTTGACAATGAACGGTTGTCATCATTCATCACCCCATAACCTGCCAGACCACTAATAATACCCAGATGAGTCAGGCCGTCTCCGATAAAATACATAACTGAATTGAGGTTTTTGGGGAAAATTAACGGCAAGTCATATCCACCGGCAGAGGCGTCAATCAAAGTATAAGTCTCACGGCCGTTTTTAGTATCAGAGATCAGCCCCAGGCGTCGAGCAAAGCGTTGCGACTCATCCATAATCGCCTGGTCATACTTTATTAGCACCGCCGTGCTAAGGCCAATACCAGCAAGCCACCAAGCATTTTCCTTCGGGCGAATTCGTTTGGCAAATGAAACCAGGTTACCTGGAGATGCGGATAACCAGTCAAATCCTTTCGGTCGCTCATAGGGTAGCAAATCTACGGAAGAAGCTGATGTTTTCAATCGTTTATCATTCGCATATAAAGTTTGGTCATTATCTGCATCAGCAGAAAACGCATTACTTACGAAGCATAAAATGAAAACGATAAAGGTTAAACGACACACTATCCCTGTAGCCCACATAAACTAACTAACCTCTATATAAACCTGATCACAATTGTATAAATACTCAGCCTCGGGAGATTGCCCAAGAATGGCAAACAACGCCAATACAACCTTAATCGGCAGACCACATAAAAACTAAAGCATTTACTAATATAGACCAATTCCACCTAAACTATTGTCTGTCCTAATATTTTTTAAAAGCGCTAGTTTCACCACTCAGCTTATGATTTATGTGAACCGAATCCGGTTTTTCGACACTCAGATATTGAAAATTCTTATTTGTCTCCGACACACCCCTTAGTAATTAACAATATACGTGAGACAGAAATGAAAAAGCAGTTACTCCTTGTTGTGTTAGTACTTTTTGTTTGTGGCAAAAATGCCTTTGCGGTTCAATACGAGTCATTTGGTGATGCAGTTCAATATGCGCTGCCGTTAACGGCTTTAGGTATGACATTTACTGAAGATGATCCAGAAGGGCGCATGCAATTCGTCAAATCTTTCGGCGCAACATTTGGTATTACTTACTCTGTAAAACTTGGTGTTAATCGGACTCGACCAAATGGTGCTGATTATTCATTTCCATCCGGTCACACCTCTGCATCTTTTTCCAGTGCGAGTTATATTCACCAGCGATATGGGATTAAAAAAGGACGTATCGCCTATTTTGCTGCCGCTTTTGTCGGCTGGACCAGAGTTCAGGCTAACAAACATTACGTAAGTGATGTATTGGCAGGCGCCGCTGTAGGCTCCCTCACAAGCTACATGCTCACATCCAACAAAGATATGAACCTAAGTGGATACAAGGACAAAGATAGTACAGGTATCAATATTCAATACCGCTGGTAACTGAGGCTGGCAACCTATAACTGGTAGTAAATGGCCTAAATATAGTTTTTTGTCATTCATGCTAAACTGCGGCTTTAACACTAACAAGAAACTACTACTTCCATGCCCCATATATTAACCTGCCCAATATGCGAAGAAGCACTATTAAAAAACGACAATAAGTTAGCTTGCAGCAACAACCACTGCTTTGACTTCGCCAAAGAAGGTTATGTAAACTTGCTACCATCGCAACATAAAAAAACCAAAGAACCTGGCGACAATAAAACCATGATTCACTGCCGTAAGGATTTTTTGAAAAAGGGTTTTTATGATTTTCTTAGTCCTGAGCTAATCAGAATCATCAGGCAGCTGCCCGATTCAGATGCACACAAAGTATTTTTAGACTCCGGCTGCGGAGAAGGATACTTTACCGACCAAATAAAAACACAGCTAAATAACGACTATATATATTACGGCATGGACATCTCTAAAGAAGCCGTTCGCTTAGCAGCAAAACGTAACAAACACATTCATTGGCTGGTTGCCAGCTCTAACAACCCGCCCATTGCAAATAACTCGCTTGATATAGTATTGAAAATAAATGCACCACTTAACTATGACAATGTTAGAAAAAAAATGACAGACAACGCCGTTGTCATTAGCGTGACACCAGGTGAAAATCATCTTTCAAAACTACGTGAACACATGTACCTAAAACCACAAGCGCATAAACAGGAAGAAACCCCAACCGATTTTAAACTTTTACAACAGAGCAATATAGAAAAACAAATAAAAATCCAGACCCGTGAAGATATCAACAACCTTTTCATGATGACCCCTTACTACTGGAACGCATCAACGAAAGTAAGACAAATAATAGCAGAACTAGATATGCTTGAGACCACTGCTGCATTTAACATAAACGTTTACCAGACAACAAATTCAATTTAAGGAATTCATATGAAGAACACTTACATTGCACTTATCATTTTATTCGCACTACTTACATCAAGCCAATCACTGTATGCCGCAGCCGGTAGCGATTTCTCTTTAAAAACCACAAGCGGAAAAACAGTTAAGCTAAGCAAGCTTAAAGGAAAGGTCGTTTATGTCGATTTTTGGGCATCATGGTGCGCCCCCTGCAGAAAGTCATTCCCATGGATGAACAATATGCACGCAAGATATAAAGCTAAAGGGCTTAAAATTATTGCCATCAGCCTTGATAGCGATAGAAAAGTGACGAAGAAATTTCTGAGAGATAATCCAGCTTTATTTACCGTTGCCTATGATTCAGATGGAAAAGTTGCCGATAAATATGGAGTCCAAGTAATGCCAACATCATATTTAATTGGTAGAAATGGTGAGTTACTGGCAACACATAAAGGGTTTAGAAAAAAACATGCAGATGCGATTGAAGCTGAAATTAAAAAAGCACTTAAATAATATTATGCTTATTCCAACGCAATATTAAATAATAATAAAGCCAATGGAGATAACCACCTGCAACGTCCTTTTTTAAAGGGGACGTTGTTAACCGCTACAGACTCAAAATTTTCACTCCACCACACCCAGTCACCCCACATATTCAGCACTTCAAATAACCGAACCGTATTATTTTCTGCTTTTCATCTATTCTTCATCCCTTTCCTTCAGCTGCATCTGCCACATTTCCGCATATCGACCATTGCTTTCGAGCAACGCTCTATGCGACCCCTGCTCGATAATACACCCGGCATCAAGCACCAGAATTCTATCCGCATCAACAATAGTTGATAAACGATGCGCGATTACAAGCGTTGTGTGATTTCGTGCAGTTTCTTTTAGCGATTCTAAAATTGCCTGCTCTGAATGTGTATCCAGTGCTGAGGTTGCTTCATCAAAAATCAATATTTTTGGCTTTTTAAGAATAACACGAGCAATTGCTACACGTTGCTTTTCGCCTCCGGATAATTTCAGTCCACGCTCGCCCACCATTGTGTCGTAGCCTTGCGGCAACTGCTTAATAAATTCATGGAGATTCGCCTGTTTTGCCGCTGCGTAAATATCACTTTCAGTTGCGTCGGGATCGGCATATTGCAAATTGAAATAAATACTCTCATTAAACAACACTGTGTCCTGAGGTACGATTCCAATATTGCTACGCAAACTTTGCTGTGACACGTCACTCACATTCTGCCCATCAATATAAATAGCGCCTTCATTCACATCATAAAAACGAAATAGCAAACGACCAAGCGTGGATTTTCCTGCACCACTAGGGCCTACAATTGCGACCTTTTCACCTGCCCCAATTTCAAAACTCACATCGTGCAATATTTGCCTGTCGGGATTATAGGCAAACCTCACCTTATCAAACACAACTACGCCGGACGTTACCTTTAAGTCAGATGCGTTTTCTTTGTCTACTATTTCCGGCTTTACATTTAACAGTTTCACCAGGTGATCCATATCCGTTAACGAATAACGAATTTGACGATAAACAATTCCAAGAAATCCTAGCGGTATAAAAAGCTGCAATAAAAAGGCGTTCACCAGCACTAGGTCACCTATTGTCATATTGCCGTTTGCCACTTCACTGGTAGCAAAAAACATAACAATGGCCACTCCAATTGCAATGATAGCTCCCTGGCCGAAATTAAGTAACGACATGGACGTCTGGGTGATTACCGCACTGTCTTCCCATTTGTTCAAATGCTCGTCTGTTCGATTAACTTCGAGCTGCTCATTATTAAAATATTTAACGGTTTCGTAGTTCATTAAACTATCAATGGCAATATTGTTTGCGTTAGACTCATGCTTATTCATTGCCTGACGATGCTCCATTC
>JAOTSL010000171.1 GCA_029864945.1 Gammaproteobacteria bacterium | reverse complement strand
AACAACTGGAGGTGTTATGATTTTTTCTTTTCCACGTTTGTTTGGTGCTTTGATAGTGAAGCGTACGTTACATAAAGCAAGGCTCTGTGCGTTTAGTCTCATCGTGAGTTCTGCGTTCTTACCGGGGTATTCGGCTGCAGCATCAGAGCCGGCCTTACTTGTAGTTGGGGCATCGTGGGCTAACGGAAATTTGCCGTTGAATGAGGATATGGTCGGGGTATGGGGTGGTTTAAATGTTGGTTTAGGAAGTTATCTGGATCTAGGGCAAGCGTTAGTTAAAGACTCACGTTTACCAGGCTATGTTATTAACGAAGCTGTTGCTGGTGCATCTACCGTTTATCATCACGATTGTTCACTGGCTGGAGGCACTGCCTGCTCATCGGCATTTTGGATCAGTTATGACCAGCAGTTTGACCGAGCATTAAGGCGGGTTGCCAATCCTTTTGTGCCAGGGACTTATAATGCGAAATTTGTGTTTATTGCCGCGGGCAATGATTGCATGCATTCAAATAATTATGATGTTCCCGAGATCGAAACATCACCGTGTACCGTTGCTGATATTAATGCCTATATAGACCGTTCGGTTGCTTTGGGGCAAAGAGCGTTAGATTTAGGAATTACCCCTATTTTTAGCGGGTACCCTCTTTCATCCGAAGTGATTTTATCAGGCCCATTTTCCTGGTTTATTGATGCCGCTACATGGGATTTTATGGCAGCTTTGTATGAGGCGCGTCTTACTGCCGAGCTACCGGGTGCGGTGTTTTTAGATATCTGGGACGGGTTTGAACATATTGGTGACGGAATGCACCCTAATGACAAAACTTCCCGTAAAGCGGCAGGGATAATAGCGCAGTACATTATCGAACATTAATCGGCTTAGACCAATCGTGCGGTATTTTATCCGCTCGATTGGTTTGTAGTGGGCTTACTTAATTAGCGCCCCCCTAACTCTTCATGGATTTAAAAACACTTCAACTTCGTTGTGAACGATAGTTACAAAAAAATCTTCAATTTAGGGTTTACTAATAAGTATTCATGAGATAGATTTTTAAATCTTCATAGTTTATTGTAACTATATCAACCATTTTCTTAGTTGTTTCTTGAATTCCATATTCATCTAAACTGTTAGATAAATTGCGACACAATTGAGCCAATTCATCCGCCCCCATATTGCCAAAACTTCCTATTAGACCGTGCGCAATAAAACGAAGGGCTTTGGTGTCCTCATTTTCCATTGCTTCTTGCAGCTTTAGTATTTGTTGTTCAGATTTGTTAACGAAGTTATGGGTGAATTCGCTAAATGTGGTTTCGCCAAATAGTTGAATCAACGTATTGATGGTTTCACTATTTAATATTTCTGAATAATCAGCAACACAAAACCCATTTTTATCACCCTTATCCGAATCCGTTGGACATACATCCTCATTCTGACCTACGAATTCAGGAACCCATTGCGCTAGGATTTTTTGTAACTCATCTTTTTTTATAGGTTTGCTCATGTAGTCGGTCATACCGTGCGCCTGGCATTTTACTTTAATATCTCCCAGTACATTAGCGGTAAATGCGATAATCGGTGTATTTTTCATTCGCTTGTTTTTTCGAATATTATCAGTAGTGACAAATCCATCCATAATGGGCATTTCACAGTCCATAAAAATAATATCGTAGTGTGAATTTACAGTAGTATCAATTGCATCATAACCATTATCAACTGTATTCACGACGCCGCCCATATTCGTCAAAGTACTATCCATAACTTGTAAATTAATCTCATTATCATCAACCACAAGTATTCTGCAGTTGTGTGTTAACGAAATTGATTTAGATGATATTAATGAAAAGTCATCACTTGCACTAATATCTATCCCTAGCAAACCACCAATTATATGATTTAGTTTTTTAGACCGAATAGGTTTACCAATAACTGCATCAAATGAAGTAGGAATAACACCCCCTGCCCCATATCGAGTGATTAAAATAGACATCGAAGCCTTAATGATATCAATTTTTTTCAACTGACCTAAATAGTGAGAAGATTCACCATCATGAAATTGATCATCGACAATAACGATATCGTAAGGTGATCTATTAGACTTAATAGATATATCAGACACGTAATCCAAAAGTGCCTGATGACTGTTAAACGCCACAGCATTTGCCCCCCAAAAACTCAAGTGTCCTACCAGTGTTTTTGTAATGACTGTATTTTTCTCTAAAACTAGTACGCTAATATCACTAAACGTATTTTCCATTTCGTAATCTGAGTCAGGACTATCAGACTTGCCAAACATAGCAGTAAACCAGAATGTACTACCCTTACCGGGCTCACTAATTATGTCAATTTCACCTTCCATTGCGGTAACCAGTTTTTTACTAATAGCTAGACCAAGCCCTGTCCCACCGTATTTTCGAGTTGTGGTTCCATCGGCCTGAGAAAACAACTGGAACAATTTGGATTTTTCATCTTCTGAAATACCAATCCCAGTATCTTTAACCTCAAAAAGTATCGTAAGGATGTCGTTATTTATTGCCTTTAACTTTACTTTAATCTCAACCTCGCCTTGCTCGGTAAATTTTATGGCATTATTTGTAAGATTGAGCACAATCTGTTTGATCCTGGTTGGGTCTCCCAACAAAGTTTTAGGTACATCATTTTCATAAACCAAATGGAGATCTAGATTTTTTGAGTATGCTTTTTCCGAAAGCAATTCAAGAGACTCATTAATAACATCTTCAAGGTTAATTTCTATTTTCTCTAGTTCTAATTTTCCGGCCTCAATTTTAGAAAAATCTAAAATATCATTTATAAGTGTGACTAATGTGCTGCTAGACTGAGTAGCAGTGTTAATATATTCACATTGAGTAGATGTGACCTCGGTATTTTCTAACAAACCCAACATTCCTACTATACCATTAAGTGGGGTTCGTATTTCATGACTCATGCTCGATAAAAACTCTGACTTTGATTTCGCTGATAGCTCGGCCTGCTCTTTTGCAACAACCAACTCTTTAGTTCTCTCATCAACTAGTTTTTCAAGTTCAATATTATGATTAGAAATACTAGTATGTAAACGATTTTCCTCGAGTATATAAGCACATGATAACAAAATTGCAGACAGCAAGTTATGAGACACCTCATCAAACCCTAAACTACTCGCATCAATTACACCTAATAACATCCCGAAAGTTTTTCCTTTTGTAGCAATACCATGTAAAATATGAATTTCACCTGACGCTTCGTTTTGAAGCGCTATAGCTCTATGCTGATTTAGCGCCCAGGAAAATGTATTGTCATCGATGTACCGATTAACTAATTGATTAAGAAAAACATCGGAGCCTGCAGGAGAAGAATACTTAAGTGAAAAATCAAGACCATCCTCATCCATCATATAAAATCCACAACGAGACATGGGGGATAATTGTTGAATTCGTCTATGAGTTATTTTTAAAATTTCGTCTGTATGAGTAACAGCACGATTAAGCGATTGGTAATCCTCCATTGTAGAAAGCACACCTAACCCAGTGATTAGACGCTGATAACGATCCTCAAGATAATTTATATCTTCAAAGTTTGATTTATCAACTGGGAAAGTCCTTATATTCGGCATCGCAATTTCCTCAGTCTCGCAATATAAAGTTTACGGTAACATTATATTGCAACTGGAATTTATCTATAACACAATCAATAGCGTCAGATGGTAAACCAACTATCTCCCAGGCTTCATCCATTAACGGCGGCGTCTTATTTTCGCCCGAGCTCCCCTTAGAAAGGGCATTTGCCATGACATCAGCGACATGTACAATGCATGCATCTAACACGTATCGTTTTGCATGAAGTGGCTTGTGGTGGTAAGCAGTAGATTCAACTAGCGGTGGTGGCAACCTCCATGTTTTAAGTAATAACCCGCCAATTTTAGCGTGATCAAAACCAAACATTTCTTTTTCTAAAGAATATAATAAAACACCACGTTCTGCGGCATTTTTTAACGCAGAGGACATCTCCTTAGGCCGTAGCATATAGAATACCAGTCGTCCAATATCATGTAATAAGCCAGCAACAAAAAATCGTTCTACATTATTCTCATGACGAAGGCTTGCGAGTACTCTTGATATAACGCCACAGGCTATACTATGCCGCCAAAAAGACTCCATTGAAACGAGGTCGTCCGGTATATTCTCAAACACACTCACCATCGAGCATGCGAGCAACAAATCCCTTAACTGGTTAACACCAATAATACTGATAGCCTGAGTCACAGTATCAACCTTAGATGGGAAACCATAGAAAGCGCTATTTGCGATTCGCAATAGTCTTGCAGCCATAGCGGCATCTTCATTAATAATTTGTGTTAATTGCCTATTTGTCACGCCCGGTTTTTTAATGGCATCTTCGAGTTTTATATAGATCGTAGGAAGCGAGGCAACCTTAGTGATACCTTGAACTAGAGCTATAGGATCATGCTTCATCAAGTGCACTCACATTCTCTTTTGCTAACTCAATTACGGCACGATTAAAAATTAGCTCCATCACCTTGGACTTCATGTTTACCTGTGAAAATTTTGGCATTAATAAGTGTTTTGCCTTATCAATCATCTCGGGCGAAATCGCGATATTTTCAGCCTCATTTTCAGTAGAGTCACCCTGGACACCAATATCCATAATGCCCCACATTCTAATTTCTTTAATATGTTTTTCGGTAAGGGTTATGTCTTCAGCTAGCAATAATTGTCCATTACTGTCCTTTACTGATTCACTCAAAATCATACCTGGTGTAACATCATCAATCATTAATCTTGCCATGTGGCATCCCCCCCTTTCTATCAGATGACCGACTAGAAACTTTTCATCATATGTAAGAAGATGAAAAAGTATACATCCATGTTTTGCAAAGGAATGAATAATCTAAAATTTAAATCTCCCACTTACTACCTCCTTTTCCTTTGCTTTGCTGTTGATTGGTAAGTCGCAATATCGAAAGTCACTTCAAATCTAACATCTTGATTTAACCTTTCCTGAGATTTTTTAATTGTAATTACTTTAAAATTAGCAAATAGCATAGAGATACGAATGTTTATCATTAACTCTTCCAATACACTAAGGCTTCGAGAAAACCCCGCCATTTGGAACTTTCCTTTATTAATTTCAACACTTGAAATCAAGATTCCAGAAGGCGTTATTTTGCTAATCTCTATAATCGAATCAGCCAAAAATAATCTATTTTTCGTTAGTGAAAAAACGGTTTTTTCTTGAGAAACAACGTCACTATTTATCAATTCAATTCTATCGATATCTTTTTTCTTGTAGGATATTTTTACAAGTTCGTTCTTCTGAAACTCTAAAATACTTTCAAGATCTTTCGTTTTATATTGATAAAGTGAGCCTAATATGACTCCAATAACGACCATAACTGCTATGGATATTTTTCCTATTTTTCCGATCTGAATATCCGGGATATCGAATTTTGGTTTTCTATTGGTCATGCTCTTAGTTACTGATGTTTGACTTTTTCTATTAGCAATGCTTTTCCAATTTTTTGGCAAAAGATTTATATTGTCATTGGTTTTATCCCAAAGACAAAGCCCCAAACTAACCGCATAACGCGGCAATCGCTCAGCGAAATCTTCGGGAGTATCTACGGCTGTCGAAGTGTTCCAAAAACCTGTTTCCTCCCACCTCACCACGGGGATCTGTAAAAACAGAACCAAATTTTGCTCCAGACCAACCATTTGAGACCCAGAACCACCCAACACTCCCCGAATAACTGTCAACTTTTGGTCTAACGTTAGAAGAAACTGAATTGCGCGCTGAATCTCGCCAACAAGTTGGTTTAAAACAACCTCCATAGCACGCAAAACATTAACTTTTTTCTCGTGATCTGAAGTAGACTTTTCCCAGGCATTAACTTTAATTTTCTCGGCCTCAGTGACACTGATCATTAGCGTATCGGCGATACTTTTTGTGAAATCTCTACCACCTATAGAAATGTGTTTTGCCCAGACAACATCCTTATTTTTAACAAAAGAAATCAAAGTCCCATTGGACTCCATTTGGATCAACAAGGTCAATTTACCCGGTATAACCTCATAACTATTTTGATAGAATCGTGTAATCGCCAATGAATAAATATCAATAGCCAACGGTTGTAATTTTGTTAATTTTGCAATTTTTGCCGCGCGATGTATGGCGCCTCTATCGGATGAAATCGCCAGTAGTCTTTTTTGTTCTGACGTGCCGACGGTTTCATCAAATGACAAAGAGCGTAATTCGAGATTTTTATTTTCTATTGATCCGTAATATTTTTCTGATTCTAGAACCAATGTTTGATCTAGTTCGTTTTTATTCAGCTCCGTTTGAAACTTCAAAATCCGCATGTGTGAGCTTTGCTCGGAGATACATAATACTGCGCGGCGTGTCTTTATTAAATTACGTTTAATAATTAAATTTATGGCATTAGCGGCTTGAACGACATAAATTTCATCATCAAGGTCTGGATCTAATTCAACGTAATCCATATGCAATATTATATTATCAACAATTGAAACCAACTTGACAGAAGTCGGACTCATATCAATACCTAAAATGGGGGCGCGCTTTCCTATGCTCTTTTGACTAGCTCCACCAAGGAGGTTGAGTTGCGCATATGAACTTGAGTCATCCTGATCACTTAGGATATAGTTTCCGGGTGTTTTCTCTATTACCTCATAACACCGATCAAGTTCACTTTGTTCAATTCGTAACTTAATTACTTTAGGTGAGTCCACCCCTAAACCAGAACCGTCAGAATTAGTTTCAGATAATGAAGAATCGTTAGTTGGCGCATCATCCAGAATATTGCCCGAGTTAACTTGACCGTTTTCGGAACCATCAACCGCTTCATCATTCGATGAAGCACCTTTGTTTTTCAATTTGAAAAGTAAAGATGCTATTTCATCCTGACTCATTACGCGATCAGAAGACCGGCTATCTTCTAATTGTTCCTTTGATATTTTATCGTCTGGATTC
>JAOTSL010000015.1 GCA_029864945.1 Gammaproteobacteria bacterium | reverse complement strand
TTTTCGGCTAAAATCTGCTCGTCAACTGTAACCACAATTTTTTGTTTAATAGTGATCTGGAATTATGTTTCTCTGATAGAACCATATCTGGTTTAACAAAAGGATATTCGACACAAGTCAGAAAAACTTTAATTATTATTTTTTTTCAGTACCAATCAACATAGGACACAGTTTTGGGCGTTTTCTTTCACTCCGACCTACATATAAATTTAAGGATAATATTTGAAAAAACAGTATTAAAACATCATACTGCTCTCAATAATAAATGACCCGGTGACCTTTCAAATATGACCACTCCCATCGTCAAATCTCTCCACCTTAAACACACTGCTTTTTTTCAGCTGATTATTTTTTTAACGTTTATAAGTATGATGAGCGCATGCGCATCAAATAAACCCATAATTCTTTATAGCAAAAATCCTGAAAACATTACTGATGTAATCACACTCACCATGCCTATCGAAATTGATGTGGTATATCATGATGGTAAGCGCGAGGCGTTCATGCCAGGTTATCAGGAGTTTATAAGCTATAAGTTATTGCCTGGAAAACACTTGTTAGGATTCAAGTATCAGGACATGGTGACTGATGCAGAGGGAAATAACGAGTCGATCAAATCTCGTACGGTAATGATCCGCTTTGATGGCAAACCTGGCGAAAAATACAACATTGATTTTACGCCACCCAAAACGGCTGAAGAGGCGTTGCCGCTAGAGAAAACATTAGAACTAACATTAAGCAACCAGAAAAGGATAATCGCAACGTCTTATCCTGCGCCGGAAGCACCCACAGCTAACTGGTTTTCTACAAAGCCATTTGATCCGGAGACTGCGGAGTTATTTGAAAGTAACAACATGGAAAACTCGGCACTCAATCCTCCAGCAAAAAATGCGACTAACACTCAACATTTACGTTATTGGTGGATGATGGCATCACCAGAAGAGAAAAGTGATTTTAAATCCTGGCTAACAACTCACTGAAAATCAAGCGAGCTCCGAAATATCTTCAAGTGCGTCATGATCTTTGATTGTGACAAAACCTTTGTTACATCCAATCAACCCTGCGATTTCCCAGGCACGCATCTGCTTATTAATACTTTCTCGAGTAGCGCCGGTTAATTTGCCAATTTCTCCCTGTGATAGCTTTAAGTCTATTTGAACACCATCTTCAGTTGGGTGCCCATAATCTTCTGCTAACCCAAGAAATTTCTTCGCTAATCGACCAGGTAAATTCCGAAAAAAGATGTCTTCAAAGTGCTCGTCAGCGCTGCGAAGCCGGCTTGCCAATGTCGTTAACAGCAAAACTGCAACTTTCGGCTCTCGCTCGATAAAAGGAATAAAGTCACGCTTTTCAATAACAAGTATTACTGTTGGCTCAATCGCTTTTACTGTGGCTGTTCGCTCGCCGCCATCAAGCATGGCAATTTCACCGAATACGTCATCCGCATTCATAAAACCAAAACCAAGCTCTTTACCTTCATCTGAATCAGTATGAATTGTCACTTTACCGCTGGCAATAACATACATTTGAGAACCAAGATCACCTCTACGGCAAATTACTTCCCGATTTTTAAATAGTTTTGTTTTTGAATATCGCGCCAGTGATTCAAGCGTAGTAATGTGTACTTTGCTAAATAAACGGCTGTTTGCCAGCAACTTACATTTTTCTTCCAGTGTATAGCTTGCCATTATTATATCCTTGTGAGCAATTTTCTCGCTGCATTGTTCATTATGAGTATGATGAGCATGTTAACAACAAGCGACTATTTCTATTGGGTAACTAGAATTATAGGTAAGCGTGCTGCTTTTGCACGACTTTTTGCCCGATTTTTTGCACCCATTTCACCTACCTTGCCGTCTTATTTTGATTATTTTTTATTCCACGACAAAAACTGACCACCTTATTCTTAATCTAAATAATGATTCTCTTATTCAACTACAGATAAATTGCAACATCTGGCCATTATCCTCCCGACTGGACTCACCTAATGAAATGCTCCCTCTGCCGACAAGTGGAATCTCTTCTCTGCGTAAATACACCTCTCGACCTTCTGCTGTTTTTACAAAAGTGCCATTAGTACTTTGGTCGATCAGGATAAATTTTTCTCTGCGGTACACACAATACGCATGGGTACGAGAAACTAGGCCAGCTTCTATCACCAGATCACTGGTAACACTTCGCCCCAAAACAAAAGCTTTCGAGTTACTCTGAACGGTAACGCTTTTTCCCCGGTATATCAGATGAAGGCTCTGAACTTGACTACCTACCGTGGATGTAATCGAATTTCTCATAATCGTCACATCACGGTCTTCTCTCATGACCTCAAAAAGAGTTAATATTTCACTCTTACCTTTGACCGTTATACGATCATATTGCCGGGTTTTACTTCGCAGCTCATAAGAGAGACCCATAATCACTTTTTCACTAATGATTGTTTGGTTACCCACAGCGATATTGGAGATTCTAGCGGCAACATTAACAACATCACCAAATATGTCGTCATCTCGGGCAACAACTTCGCCATAATCAATACCAATTCGAAGAGACAACTTAACATCAAAGCCAGGCATCGGGCCGGCATTAAATACTTCGTGAATACGATTCGCCGCAAAAACGGCAGCATCAGCAGAACCGAAGCTACACATGATTTCATCACCGATGGTATTAACAACCACCCCCTCAAATGAGCGGGCAATTTCAGACATACGAGACACACACTGATTAACACACTCTGCTGCTGCAGTATCACCCAACCTTTCATACAGTCGAGTACTACCGACGATATCTGAAAACATAATCGCGTGTTTCATACTCGCCTACTCTTCATACAGACCCGATAAAATAAAGGACTGGTAAATGAGACGAACGAATCCTCTGAGCGCACTTTGATGAATTCCTCCTTATTATTCTATTTATTTAGCAGTGTCAGTCCGCCTGATTAAGTGACTGATATTATTAAACTAATAATAATTCAACAGCCTTAACCTGTGCTTTTGATGCAGTCATTATGAAAATGATTTTAAAATATCCACTCATTTTTTCAAGACTTGTGATATATCTCACACTTATAATCGCAGTTATCCGTGTATAGTTACAACATCAACAGCAATTATCTTGCTAACAAAACAAATTAAATAATAAAACATAGGAGAAAAAGCATGAGCATTTATTGTCAAATTGAAGGAATCAAAGGAAAAGTAACTGCTAAAGGACATGAAGATTGGATCGATTGCAGCTCAATGCAATGGGGCGTTGGCCGTGCGATTTCTTCGTCTGTAGGTACTAGTGCTGACCGTGAAGCAAGCAAGCCTAGCATCAGCGAAGTTTCTATCACTAAATTAATGGACGAATCTTCTCCTGGCATATTTACTGAAGCTTGTGTTGGTAAGGGTAAAAAAGTAGTCATCGACCTTTGCACTGTTGGTACTGACCAGATCAATACATACATGTCATATGAACTTGAAGATTGCATGATCTCCGGTTACTCAGTAAGTACTGGTGGCGACCGCCCAAGTGAGTCTATTTCACTTAGCTTCACAAAATTAGAAATGAAATTTACGCCATACGATAAAGACGGAAAACCAAAAAGCCCACTCCCAGCTGGTTACGATATGGCTAAAGGTTCCAAAGTATAAATACAAAATACCACTATGGAAAAAGCCTTCTCTCCTTTTCTATGGTAGAAAGTACATAAGCTGTATTATGTATATAAAAAACCGCATCTAGTTGCGGTTTTTTTTTGCCTGATTATCCATTAGGCACTTATTCAAATAAATTACTAATTTTTTAAATCGCTGTGAGCTGACTCACACCACCTTTGCAAATTCATAGCGTAATATTAAAAACAGATGGTAAATAAGTTCAACTGAATTTAAAACGCATAACAGGAAACTAAAAATGAGCATATACGTAAACATAGATGGAATTAAAGGAAAGGTTACCGCAAAAGGTCACGAAGAATGGATTGATGTAAGCTCAATGCAATGGGGTGTAGGCCGCTCAATTTCCTCTTCAGTAGGTACTAGTGCTGATCGTGAAGCAAGCAAACCAAGTATCAGTGAGGTATCTATTACAAAGATGATGGACGAGTCCTCACCTATGATTTTTACTGAGGCTTGTGTTGGTAAGGGTAAAAAAGTGTTAATCGACCTTTGTACTGTAGGCTCGGATCAAGTCCAAGCTTATATGTCATACGAGTTAGAAGATTGCATGATCTCCGGATATTCTGTTAGCACTGGGGGTGATCGCCCTAGTGAATCCATTTCATTTAGCTTCACTAAAATGACAATGAAATTTATCCCGTACGATAAAAATGGCAAACCAACAAGTCCGCTTCCAGCTGGTTATGATATGGCGACAGGTTCTAAGGTTTAAATCAGATATGATTTCGCCGGATAGATTCTCTATCCGGAAAATCAAATGGCAAACACCTCAAAGGATTGAAAATGCAAACTCAAACCGAATCAATAAATGCTCAACCAAAACAGATATTTTACATGAGTAAAAAAGCACAGGAACTGGCTAAAGAATGCGTAACAAAAAAAAGCCTGCTAATTGCTCTTTCTGAGAATCAATGTTTTAGCGATGCCATCATGTTTCTCTCGTATGCGATGCCATACCAAAAGGGGCTTCAATGGGCATTAAAGTGCGTTAAAAACAATAACCAAACTATTAATAATAGAAACGCCCTTGAAGCTACAGAAAAATGGCTAAAGGAACCCAATGAAGAAAACCGAGAAAAAATTTTACCTACTGAAGCTATCGCTAAACCTACCGCAGCAACCTGGCTGACAATAGCGGCTTACTGGTCTGGCGGCGGCATAAATGACACACCAGTTTTTGAATCTGCGCCGAATGGATTAGTAAACGACAGTATTTACAGCTCGGTTATGCTCTCTGTTCAAGAAATTGAAAAAAACAAGCAACTCAACGCTTATAGCGAGGTGATCAACCAGGGAATAAAAATACTCTACACGTAACTATTCAACATCAACCAGTTCCAGCGTGCTATTTTTTTGATCAATAAAAAAGGCGAACTGACTTAAAAAGTTCATCCCTAACAGCCCGCTAAATTCTGAATGAGAAAAAGCAGATAAAACCCCAACTTGTAAATCATTCACCAGGTGATTTTGTATCCTAATTGAATCAAGCATCAAGATAGGCGCTCGCACTACACCATTTGCAGTAGAGAATGTCATGTGTTGTTGAACGTCATCTAAACGCAATCCAAGCTCTTTAATTACTTTTGGTGACAACACTGTCATTGTTGCACCGGTATCAATAATCAATTTTACTGGTTCCTGATTATTAATCACTGCACTCACCACGTAATGGTCACCCTTTTTTTCTACCGGCACAGGAATAATGCCATTTTCAATCATATCTTTTTGATGCCTAGATTTTTGCAGCAAGCTTTGAGACTGAGTAGAATAATCAGGGTGATAAGCTAATACAGACAATAACTCCTCAACATGTGAATAATTTCTATTCTTATATTCAAACTGAGCATATTGCATTTGAATGGAAAAATTGTCAGGTTCATTAGCTATCAAAAAATCAAAAAAGTCGACCGTTTCAGATCTATAATTATACGATTGTAATTGCTTTAAGTTTTTTCGTGTTAACACGCTAATTCTACTAGTTATCTTTCTATATTCTTCATCAAATTGAGCCATCGAACGTAACTTGTAAAGCGATGAAATTGCCTGTTCATACTTTTCTCGCTTCGCATAAAACCTCGCTAACACATCTAAAACTGAATCTTTTGTATCCTCATTTCCAAGCAACGCAAGTAAACGCTGCTCGGTATTCTCGCCATTTGCCGTATTCACCAACAGTGATTTTGCATACCTAATCACATCTTTATTTAGCTGATTCTGACTTTCCAGATCGAGATCCTGCTTAATTAAATCTATCACTACTCCTAGCTTCGCATTATCTAATAGAGTTTTACTAGAAAAGAATTCAGGGGGATTTTTTTGGGTCTCAGAATTATGAAAGATTTCGGGTTTGGGAGCATCTTCATTTTGAGGCACCGGCATGGCAACTACTTTTTGTGAAAGCATAGAATAAGAAGAATATAAGGTGTGGCTATTCCAGCCAACAAATACTCCAATACTAAGCACACTAACAAGAGTAATAATTTTGCTCATAGTTTATCCAAAAACCACATCGAATCTGACAAGAAATCCCGGCGATGCATTAAAGCTATTCTCCCTTTCCATCGTAATGCCTGGAATAAGTTCGTAAAATGCCCATTTCTTATAAAAATTATGTCGAAAATGGAGGTTTATGTAATATTGTGTAACCACAGCAGGCAATTTTAAATCAGCATTTGTACCTAATGTGTAGACCATAATTTTCTTGTCACCAACATCCTGAAATACTGAAAATGACTGGGTAAAAGACCGTTCATGCGTATCTCTAATGGCGGTCACCCGACTACTACTGCGAAAGAAATACTTTTGATTTAATTTTCTTTCAACATCAAATGAAGTTGTTTCACCCCAACCATCTGAGTTAAACCAGAATACACTTTCTGTCAAACGCAGAGTTAACCCGTCTACAAAAAATAACCGTCGTATTCTCAGCTTAGCAAACGGGTCAAGAGGAACAGAAAAACGAAGCCCTGAATTTGCGCTCACCTGCCAAATTTTTGAACGTACAAAAATATACTGCAGAGCGGCCATTAACTCACCAACTCTGTTTTCTGTCACTGCCTGATTAGGCGTATCAGTCCCCGCGACACTATCTTCTTCCTCATTACTATCCACTACGAGTCGTAATCGTTCCTCGGTTTTAGGGAAATGTAACCGAACTTTTAATATATATTCATTAGTACTACCACGAAAGTCGTCATGTGCGGTCAGATAACTCAATACAACTTTGCTTTTAGAGCCCTCCTCTTCCATTCTTTTGGCAGCGAAGAAATTATCGATGTAATTTGAGACTGAAATTAAATTATTTGATACGGTAGCATGCACATCATTCACTATTCGGAGCGCATTCCTCTCTAGGCGCGGCTCACCAAAAGAAGGCTCGCTTTCTTCCCCTAATGCAGCACCTGAAATAATAATAAAAAACCAGAAAAAAACTTTCATTTGCCTAATTTGGGCATTCCTTTTGAATTAAACTTTGGTCAAGCAGCAAATTTCAGTCCGACTTCAATTAACCCTCTGTATTTCAAACACCTTGAAAGATTCATAAGCAACTGCTAATATTTTGGTCCTTCATCCAATATCATTAAGCACTGCGAGCCAACAGCCGCTATCTATACCAATAATATACCTGGTCATCTAAATGGCCCTAAGTTTTGCCGACACATCCAGGTTATGTAACTTACTGAGTTTAAAGATTAAATATGACACCATTGAAAAGAAACTCCGCACTGAGCAAAATATTTCCTTTTTTAAAATGGGCCCACAAGGTCAATTCGCATACATTAAAAGATGACATTATTGCCGGATTAACAGGCGCAATTGTTGTTTTACCCCAAGGTGTTGCATTTGCAGCCATTGCGGGCATGCCTCCAGAATACGGACTTTACGCAGGTATGGTGCCCGCAATTATTGCCGCATTGTTCGGTTCTTCGTGGCACCTAGTCTCTGGCCCCACAACGGCTGCCTCGATTGTTTTATTTTCGGCTCTAAGTGAAATGGCGCAACCAGGTAGCATGGACTATGTTCGCCTTGCTCTTACATTGACCTTTATGGTGGGTGTTATCCAGCTAGTAATGGGGCTAGTAAAACTCGGCGCCCTGGTTAACTTCATATCCCATTCGGTAGTCATCGGCTTTACCGCAGGAGCAGCGGTACTCATCGCCAGCAATCAAGTTAAGAATTTTTTCGGGATTGAAATGGAACGCGGCCTGCATTTTTATGAAGTTATTGGCCAACTGATTAGTAATTTTTCACATATTAATATTTATATCACCGCAATTGCAACAACGACACTGGTAGTTGGATTACTCGCCAAGAGATTCGCGAAAAAAGTACCATATATGATTGTCGCAATGCTTGCAGGCAGCTTGTTATCAATAGTACTTGATATGTTTTTTGGAAATGCAGTAACCAACATTGATACTGTTGGGGCAATACCCGCATCTTTACCGCCTCTATCATCCCCCGACTTTGACTTTCAGACCATAAAGGACCTGGTTCCAATTGCTTTCGCGGCAACACTTTTCGCTTTGACTGAAGCTGTTTCCATTGCTCGGTCTATTGCAGCAAAATCCGGCCAGCATATCGACGGCAACCAGGAGTTTGTGGGACAAGGTCTATCAAACATTGCCGGCAGCTTTTTTTCCGGATATGTGGCCACAGGCTCGTTTAATCGAAGCGGGCTAAATTATGAAGCAGGCGCCAAAACGCCAGTCGCCGCTCTTGCTGCAGGGGGATTTCTAATTGCTATTGTATTACTAGTCGCACCCTACGCATCATATCTACCCAACGCCACTATGGCAGCCATACTATTTATGGTTGCTTGGGGAATTATTGATTTTGAGCATATCAAGAAAATTTTTAAAACCAGTAAATCCGAGACTTCAATACTAGTTACTACATTTTTCGCCACCTTGTTTCTGGCACTCGATTTTGCTATTTTTCTTGGTGTCATGCTCTCTTTGGTTATGTATTTAAACCGCACATCAAAACCTAAAATATTTGTACGAGTCCCGGATGAGCGACTACCTAACCGAAAATTCAACACCGACTCCGCTCTTCCAGAATGTCCCCAATTAAAACTGGTACGCATTGATGGCTCACTTTTTTTCGGTGCAGTTAATCACGTACAGGACACATTACTCCGATTCGAAGATGAAAAACCTGAACAAAAGAATTTGCTACTACTTGCCCAAGGAATTAACTTTGTTGATAGCGCCGGGGCCGAACTCATAGAAAAGAAAGCAAAACACCACAAAGCAATAGGCGGAAAATTATTTATCTACGGGGCAAAAGAAGCCGTTTCTGAACAACTTCGTCGCGGTGGTTATATTGATGTTATTGGTAGTGGGAATATTTTCTCATCAAAGACAGAGGCGCTTTCTGTTATTTACAACCAGCATCTTGATAAAGATATATGTGCAACATGTGACAAACGTATTTTTAACGAATGCAAGGTGAAATAGTTTGCCTTGAATTCAATTGAGCTTTTTTGATCTAGCTTTGAAACCGCGCTTCACCGATAACGGGAGGGCGATAAATCGCTTAGTCCGAATTTTAACTAAAGATTAGTTCTTTCTTCACAATTCAACAAAAACTCTAAATTCCAATTCAAGCAAATAATCGCTCGTAGCATTTAAATTTTGTTCCAGAGCAGGTTTATTTACGCACGGAGTGAGGGAGCATATAGGAATATGTGACCGATCGAGTACGAAAATAAACCTGCTCTGGGGCAAAAGATGAATGCTACAAGCGATTATTTTAGCCTGGGGGCCAGGTGAAGGTACGCCCCGCCAAAAAATGCATATGCGTATGATAAACAGTCTGCCCACCATCATCATTGCAATTTAAAACCAATCGATAACCATTTTCAGCAACACCAAGATCACCGGCAATTTGTTTAGCTGCCTGCCCTAGTTGCCCAAAAATTGACGCATCTTCTGCGGTGAAATCGTTCACCGTCGCAATATGCTTGCGGGGTATAATCAAAATATGGTGTGGTGCCTGTGCATTTAAATCACGAAAAGCTACCACATCGTCATTTTCATACACAATGTCTCCCTTGATGCTGCCATCAACAATTTTACAGAAGATACAGTCCATTTTTTCCCTCGATTTTACTGATACAAAACCAAACCCTATCGTTAACTCAGATGTAATTCAAGAAGTTCCGCTAAGGCCTAAACTTAAAATTTTTAAATCCGACATCATTATTGCATTAGTTAAAATACCCTAACTAAAATAATCTATAACATAAAAGAAATATAATGAGTGATGACATAGTAGTTTCAATGATTCGCATGGTTTTGGCATTAATCGCTGGAGGTATAATCGGGCTAGAGCGTAGTTACAATGGTAGACCAGCCGGTTTTCGTACTCACAGCCTAGTTTGCATGTCATCATCAATACTGATGTTACTCACTGTTCATCAGTGGGAATTATTGGCAGATGCACCGATAGAAACTCTGCGGGTTGACCCTACACGAATGGCGCAGGGAATTATGACCGGTATTGGTTTTTTAGGTGCCGGCGTCATTATGAAGGATACTTACACTATCCGCGGCCTAACAACCGCCGCCTCTATCTGGATTACAGCCTCAATCGGAATATTACTCGGCATGGGCTACTATGACATTGCCGTTGGCGCCACTATTCTATCATTAGGCACATTATCCATTTTTCGAATGCTGGAGTCCAAGCTACCCTCCCTTCAATTTGGCCAGTTAAGCGTTCGCATTTTACGAAAAACACGTTTATCAGAAGATGAAATACTGGAAATCATTCAGTACCACGATGTCACTGCTCAAAACAGATCGTACTTTGTGCAGGACGAAGGAAAATACATGTGCTATGAAATGACCATACATACTCGCCATCAACCAAATTTCAAAAAGCTTGCAGAAACACTTAGTCAAATGGAAGAAATACTGGAGTTTTCGGTCACGCCAAGAAGCAACTAGTATTAAACCTAGAATCCGCAGTTAGATTCGACTTTATAGTGCAAGATATTGATGTGCATAGTGAATTTAAAAAATGCGTGGTCACCTTATTGGTGATCAGCAGTTTTTTAAATTCACTAGGTGCATCAAGAGCTTGTGCTAGAAATCGCGATCTAACTGCGGAATCTAGGTTAAGGGGTGCCTACAAACATTGATTTAGGTTTAGAGTGATAGTTGAATTTAACACAGTCAGCACGCTATAAAACAATCTCCGGAGTTGGCCTGAAATTTGTCGTGGCCAGAAAAAACCTGTGGACAAGCTGGCTTTATACACAATCGAAATAGGGTTTCAACATATTGGCTGTAAGTAAAGCGATATATCATACATTATCGCACAAATAATAAATATACATATAAAACAACACGTTACAAGTAAGCGTGTTTTTTATTCATTTTAACTCAAATGCTTCAGCTATGCGGATTAAGACTGTGTTTAAACATTTCATCCACAGACTTATCCACATTTTCTGTGGATAAGTCGATTTTATTATAAATTGATAACTTATCCACCAATAATCATAAAAAACACTCTGAGCAGGCAAATATAAGAGAATCAATTCGCACAGCATAGATAAAGTATTTAAAATGCTCGGATGACACATTCGCCCGTATTACAAATTGCTATCCCCATCCCCTTTCGAAAAGTTTTTGAATATTTACCAGCTAACGGCGATGAAAAAATTGCGCATCTAAAACCTGGGATACGTGTAAAAGTGCAATTTGGCCGCACAACAAAAATAGGTATCATTACAGGTATCATTTCCGAATCAACTTATCCTCGCGAGAAACTCAAACCCATAATCGAATATCTCGATGACGTACCTTTTTTTGACGAACAGCATCTAAACTGGTTGCTTTGGGTCAGCCAGTATTATCATCACCCACTAGGGGAAACACTTTTTACCGCATTACCTGTTGCACTTCGCAAGGATAAAATACCAAAAGCGGATCTTATAAAAAACTGGCAGTTAATAACACCAGTCACTTCCTCAGCAACTAAAAATTTATCGAGAGCTCCTAAGCAGCTGGCATTATTTAACTGGCTGAAGATCGCCGACTCACCAGTTAGTAAGCACACACTAGACGAAAAGTTTGAAAATTGGGCAACGCCCATGAAGGGACTAATTGAAAAAAAATTAGTCGAAATAACAACCGCCGAACCAATTAACTCCAAAGCAATTTATCGTCACGGAAGTGCACCTACTCTTAACGATGAGCAACATAACGCTGTTTCAAAAGTAAATGCAGCAATACACCATTTCGGCGCTTTTTTACTTGATGGCGTAACCGGCAGTGGCAAAACCGAAGTCTATTTAAATATTATCGAAAAGGTGATTGAAGCTGATCAGCAGGTGTTATTTCTTTTACCGGAAATTGGTCTAACCCCACAGCTACTGAGTCGCTTTAAAAGTCGGTACGGCGACTCGATCAGCACCATGCACTCTGGCATGAACGATACAGAACGTTATAAAGTGTGGAATAACGTCCGACAAGGTAACACTCAGATACTTATTGGAACCCGCTCAGCGATTTTCACTCCATTCAAATCCCTGGGCATCATTATTATTGACGAAGAACATGATCTATCATTCAAACAACAGGATGGGCTTCGTTATTCAGCAAGAGATATTGCGATCACACGAGCAAGTCAGCTCAACATACCGATTGTATTGGGCTCAGCAACGCCCTCGCTTGAAAGCTTATCAAACCTTCGTAAGCCCACGTTTACGCACCTCATATTAAAACAGCGAGCGGGCAACGCACTTAAACCACGTATTGGCACCATAGACCTCACAAATCAAAAATTAGATAACAATTTAAGCCCTCAGCTACTAAACCAAATTAAATTAACACTGGCGCGTGATGAACAAGTGCTTTTGTTTTTGAATCGTCGAGGTTTTGCTCCGGCGATGATTTGTCAGGATTGCGGCTGGTGTGCAGTTTGTTCACGTTGCGACAGACACATGACCATCCATCATCAGCGTCAACGAATTATTTGCCACCATTGTGGCGCCGAACGGAAACTACCAGCACAGTGCCCGCAATGCAGTTGCATCGATTTGAGACCGGTTGGATTTGGCACCGAACGAATGGAGCAGCTGTTAATTAAACTATTTCCAGAAACTGAAATTATTCGAATTGATAGAGATACAACAAGCCGCAAAAATGCCATGCACACATTGCTTGCCAAAATTGACAATAACAAAGGACAAATTTTACTCGGCACACAAATGCTAGCAAAAGGACATGATTTCCCCAACGTCACGTTTGTGGGCATTATAGATGCCGATCAAGGATTGTTTGGCGCGGATATGCGTTCAGCTGAACGCATGGCACAATTAATTACACAAGTTGCAGGACGTGCAGGACGTGGCGATAAACCCGGGAAAGTGGCAATTCAAACATTGCACCCAAATCACCCTTTGTTACAAATATTAATTAACGAAGGTTATCCCAGTTTTAGTCAGTCTGCTTTACAGGAACGACAAGCGGCGCAGCTCCCGCCTTATACATTTGCCGCTATGATTCGTACCGAATCGACCCAGCTTGGTTTTAATTTCCAATTTTTAAATGATATAAAAATGATTTTTACTGAGCAAAACAGCAGCGTAGAACTACTTGGCCCTGCACCATCACCCATGGAGCGAAAAGCCGGAAAGTTTCGCACACAATTATTACTACTCAGTCAGTCACGGAGCCAGCTGCATCAATTATTGGGTAATACATTGCCATTGCTGGAAAAATTGAAATCCGCAAAAAAAGTCAGATGGAGTCTAGACGTTGATCCAATGGAAATGAGCTAATCACTCTCAGCGCATTCATCTTTTGTCCCAGAAAAACCAATTTATCTGAAACAAAATCTAAATACGCTGAATAGTAATTATTATGAAATAAATCAGGAATTAAAGTCAGGGTTACTTAAATCATCAATCGGGGAAACAGGCTCGCTTGCGATACTGTATTTTTCATCGGCCCATGCGCCAAGGTCAATTAACTTGCACCTTTCACAACAAAATGGGCGATATTTATTTTCCGGGCTCCACTCAACTTCTTTTTCACAAGTGGGGCATTTAACCACAGTACAATTTAGATTTTTTTTCATAACGCACAACATATTATTTTGAATGGAATATCCTGCTCAACCTGTACTGGCCGATTAGCACCCATTGGTTTTAAAAAGCGAACGGTAAAACGGTGTCGCCCACCACTGATTTCAGGAAAACAAGAAGAGCCCTTCGGTAAAATGACTCGAACGATCTGGGTTAATGTGCCGGCATCAAGCACATGCTGATAAACACCTTTGGTTGCAACAGCATTATGATCTGTTGCACTATCTCGTATTAACCTAAGCACAAGTGTTACTGCGCTTTTTACGAGATCAAATTCTTTTAACCAGCTACGGATATCTGCATTTCGCACATCGATGTCCTGCGCCAGCCAATGCGCATAACCTGGAACATCAATCCCCAATGCGCCACCTGGGAGAGAATCTCGTTGCCGAATAGACATGATCAGCTCATTTAGTTTTAAATTTTGCCCGATCTGCCCTTCTAATGCCTTAAGCTTTTTTGCCGTTTGAGACAATTCGGCCAGCACATCCTGAAGCCGGCCAGTATTAACACCTTCAATTGATGCATACTTGGACAAAACAGCATTCATTCTATCCATTTCTTTCATTAAGTCCGATTTGATTTCAGGACGATTAAACACATTCAGCAATGCCATAAAACTATTGATTGTAGACCGGCTATCCCAAACAGTTTTACCCTGAAGCTTATATTCAACCTCATCGAACAAAGATTCAAGGCGAACAAATGTGCGCACCTTTTCATTAAAAGGCAGCTCGTAAACGATACCTGCCTCTTCGGCAGCAGTGCCGACGCACGGAGTTTCTTCAGCTATATGCTGAGCTGTGTTTAACAGGGGCATATCGGAAATCACTTGTGTATTTGTTGTATTGTCGTTAGATGTAGGCGCATTATCTTCGATTAACTCATCCTCAACAAGCTCATTTTTTGAGTTAACAAACAGCTCGTGCATTTTTTGTACTTTTACCTGCAAAGATTCGAGAGATCCTATATTATCGATGACAAAATCCGCAACAGAGCGCCTTGTTGGCCCATCGATCTGAGCCCGAATAATTGCCTCAACATCTTCCGACTCTACCGCATCACGCTGCACCGTTCTTTTAACCTGCAGCGCTATTGGCGCATCAACCACCACCACCTGATCAACAAGATCTGTTTGCTGGGTTTCAATCATTAATGGAATAACGATCAAACAATAGGGACCTTCTGCCTGAGCTATTTCTTTATTTATCTTTAAGCGAATCAGGGGGTGCAAAATATTTTCAAGCTTTGTTCTTTCACTTTCATCAGAAAAAATAATATCTCGCAGTTTCCCGCGATCTATCTCATTATCTGAGCGCAAAACATGACAACCAAATTGTTCAACAATAGCATCATAGGCGGGGGTCCTGGCCTTCACCAGTTCATGTGAAATCACATCGGCATCAATAACGGGCACACCAAGTGCTGCAAAGTAATTTGCCACGGCTGATTTACCGCTACCTATGCCACCTGTTAATCCGACTTTTAGCATAATTGATAAATACTCAACTTATTTAGATTTTGTTTTTGAACGGTGTTATTTTCGCAAGTATCGGTAGATGAATATACCTTAGCCGAGTAATGCTGGAGCAAAAAATGAATACGTAAAGTAGTTATCACTAAAGTATCATCCTTAAGTAAGTATCATTAATCTGCTCGCCCCACATCAAGGCTAGCCATCCCGCTATCGCCAGATAAGGTCCGTAAGGAATCGGTTTATCCTTATTGTGCTTTTTAAATACAATTAAACTAACACCAATAACAGCGCCTGCCAGAGACGATAGCAATATAATCGCAGGCAATAATTGCCAGCCTAGCCAAGCACCAAGTACGGCCAGCAACTTGAAATCGCCGAACCCCATTCCGTCTTTACCCGTTACCAGCTTAAATAACTGGAATACCATCCATAAAATTAAATAGCCACTTACAGCGCCAACGATACTTGTCGCCGGATCAACAAAAACCGCCCATAAGCTCAGTATTAAACCCAGCCATAAAAGAGGCAAGGTTATAACATCGGGTAACAACTGCGTATCGTAATCAATCATACTCAGGGCAATTAGCGACCAGGTTAAAACTAATGCAGCAGCAGCCTGTTCCCCAAAGCCAAAATGCAATGCGACCGTTAGCGATAAAATGCCGGTTAAAAGCTCCACCAAAGGATAGCGAAATGAAATACGCGCCTTACACGCTCTGCATTTTCCACCCAGTATTAAAAAAGAAAAAACAGGGATGTTTTCCCAGGCTCTTATAGAATGCTTACAGTTGGGGCAATGTGAATCTGGCTTTGATAGATCAAAACGCGCCTGCTTTTCAGGTATAGATATTTTTTGCTCTTTGCCGTCTTCATCTCCGGCAAGAAAGTCTTCACACTCCTCTTTCCAGCCTCGCTCCAACATTATCGGCAAACGATAAATAACGACATTTAAAAAGCTGCCAATAAGTAAACCTAAAATGCCACAGACAATAGAAAAAGCCACCGGATTGTCTGAAAGGTACCGAAAAGACTCCATTAAAATACTTTACCCATCTGAAATATAGGCAAATACATCGCTAGCACTAATCCGCCAATCAAAACACCCAACACTACCATAATCAGTGGTTCCATCATGCTGCTCATGCCATCTACGGCATCATCAACTTCCTGCTCATAAAAATCGGCTATTTTAGAAAGCATCGAATCAAGTGAACCAGACTCTTCACCAATCGCTACCATTTGCACTGTCATATTAGGAAATAATTTAGATTGCATCATCGCCGTTTGTAATTGCATACCAGTCGAAATGTCGTCACGCATTTTTAAAATCGCATCGTTGTATATACGATTACCTGTCGCACCGGCAACCGATTCCATTGCCTCAACTAGCGGTACACCTGCCGTAAACATGGTGCCTAATGTTCTAGCAAATTGCGCAACAGCTGCTTTACCCATAATTGGGCCGATAACTGGCATTTTCAAAATAAGTCCGTCCCAAAAATAATTAAACTTATCAGAATGTTGCCGAGCACGAACAAAAGCAAATAACCCTAAACCTACGCCACCAAAAATAAATAACCAAGTGTCCTGCACAAACTCCGACATTGACACTACTAACTTAGTAAATGCAGGAAGATCAGCGCCAAAACTAGAAAACATGGTTTCAAACTGAGGCACAACATAAATCAACAAAATAAGCGTGATGATAAATGCAATGGACAATACCCCTACAGGGTAATACATGGCTTTTTTTATCTTGCTTTTTAGCAGTTCTGTTTTTTCTTTGTAGGCTGCTATTTTGTTTAAAAGACTTTCAAGAATACCGGCTTGCTCTCCCGCCTTAACTAGATTACAAAACAAGTCATCAAATACACGAGGGTGTTTTTTTAACGCCTGAGCAAGCGAACTGCCGCCTTCGATATCTGTTTTTAAAGCAGTTACCAACTGCTGCATGCTTCTGTTCTCGTTCCCTTTACTGATTATATCAAACGACTGAACCAGCGGCACACCGGCTGACATCATAGTTGCCAGTTGCCGGCTAAATAGCGCAATATCTTTTGCGGTGACTCTTTTTCTTGTTCCCGTAGAAAAAAGTGAAACTGGTTTTTTTTTAACTTTAATAGGTGAAATGCCCTGTCGCCGCAAGTCAGCCTTTACCAGCGCGAGACTCGGACCAATAATCTCACCTTTATGGCGCGCTCCCCTGCGGTCGGTACCCTCCCAAAGAAACGTCATTTGTTTTGTGAGTTTTTTTGCCTTGTTTACCTTACCAGCCATGCCCTTACTCCGATGTTACTCGATTAATTTCTTCAATACTGGTTAAACCGGCTTTGACTTTTTCAAGCCCTGCACGACGTAAACTTAATATGCCATCCTCTTCTTCCTGTTCTGCAATTTCAGCTGAACTACCACCCCTTATGACAATGCGTGATATTTTATCTGTTAATGGCATTACTTCAAAAATGCCCAGCCTGTCTCTATAACCCGCATGACAATATTCGCAGCCATCAACATTAGGCCCAAACAAACCGAAACTACCAAGGTCTTCAGCCTTAAAACCTTGATGCAACATCACTTCATCTTCAAGATCAATCGGCTGTTTACAATGGGTACATAATTTTCGCACCAATCTTTGAGCAATAATCAACGAAATAGATGCCACGATGTTATAAGGCTCTACTCCCATATTAGTTAACCGAATAATAGTGTCAGGCGCGCTGTTAGTGTGCAGAGTAGATAAAACCATATGCCCAGTTTGCGCAGCCTTCATTGCAATCTCTGCTGTTTCCGTGTCACGAATTTCACCCACCATGATGACGTCGGGATCCTGCCTCAAAAATGCGCGTAATGCCGTAGCAAATGTAAGTCCAATTTTATTATTTACATTTACCTGGTTCACGCCAGGCAAATAAATTTCTGCAGGGTCTTCAGCCGTTGATATGTTTCGATCATTCGTATTTAAAATACTCAACGCTGAATACAGGCTAACCGTTTTTCCGCTACCAGTAGGCCCGGTGATGAGCACCATCCCATGAGGCCTTTGAATGGCTTTAATAAATGTTTTTTTCTGCTCATCTACCATTCCCAAGCTGTCTGCACCGAATTTTAAACTGCCGGAATCAAGAATCCGTAATACGATTTTTTCGCCAAATAAAATAGGGCAAGTACTAACACGAAAATCAATACCTCTGTTTTTAGATAGTTTTAATTTCATTCGACCATCTTGTGGCAATCGGCGTTCTGCAATATCTAACCGGGCCATAACTTTTAAACGGGCGCAGATACGATTCCCAAGATTAGCCGGCGGTGTCGCAATTTCCTTCATCATGCCATCAATTCTAATTCGAACACGAAACCGCCCTTCATAAGGCTCAAAGTGAACATCCGATGCACCTTTCTGAATCGCCTCCATCAATATTTTATTTACAAAACGAACAATTGGCGCCTCATCAATATCCGAGTCACCACTTTCTATCCTTGCTTCATCGTCTAACCCGGTAAACTCCAGATCATCCAACGTCGAATCCGAAAATTCTGCCAATGTGGTATCTGCTGACTCCTGGGCTTTTTCGATAGCCTTGCTTAACGTCATCGCTTCAGTAAGCACTGGCTCAACAGTTAAGCCGGTATGAAACTGCAGTTGGTCCAACGCGTGCAAATTACCTGGGTCGGATATCGCCACATACAATCGACTTCCCCGCTTGGCCAATGGCAATGCGTTAAGTTCCTGCATCAATCGTTGATCAATCAACTTAATAACATCAGGATCAACTTCAAATACCTGAATATCAAATAACGGAATCCCAAACTCCACCGACGCTGCACTGGCGATGGCCCGGCTTTCAACAATATGGTGTTCCATTAAATAACTAACGAAACTCATGCCCTCGCTATTTGCTTGAAAATAAGCACGCTGGGCCACTACCTCTGTAAGCAAACCTTTATCGACCAGTCGTTTGGGTAATCCATTTAACGCAATTGACACAACATTTCCTTATTAACGAATAACTACTAGTAACTCATAATCTATTCGAGCTATTTCTGCACAGACACAAGAGATGAGTACCCTTTTATATCGGCACATTTAACAAAATATTTGAACATTGATTAAAGCAAGGTACATTTTTTATGTTTGATATAAAAATAATCAAATGGGATTGATTCTTATCGGTTTTTTTATAACTCAATACTACTCTTTAGTCACAGATAAACCAATATGCGAGATATCCTGAAATGCTTTTTATGTTTCGCTTTCAAATACAATGCAAGCCAGCATTCAAACTTTTTAACTGCAGCGTTTTTGAGACACAATAAAAAAGCCCCTCAAGAGAGGGGCTAAAATGTGGGGAGGGAAGGACGGGGTGATTAGTAACAGATCGAAACATTTCTTGCAGTCCTTCCAACTCTGCGTCGAAAACAATCCTTAATTACTTGCGTAATTGTCGTTACCTACAAACACTTTTAGCAGATCGTGTGCCAATATGAACTAGACATAAAAAAGCCCTCCAAAGAGGGCTTTTCTCTACAAAAATATAATTACACTTATTTAATTCAGTTAGCAGGCGCCAGCGGCCACGCAATCGCCAGTTTGATTCCATATAATTGATCCATTTTGAACAACAGGATCTAACTGGAACGTAAAACCACCTGCAGAATCGGCTCCAGTAAACGAAATTCTTCCATTCGCGCCAACAACTATATCAGAACCTAAGTCTGCATTTTCAGCCTGGAGTATATTCGCGGGAATGCCCGGGCCACCAGCCACGCAATCTGCCTGAATATTTGTCTGTAAACATATCCCTATTGCAGTTTTATGAGCATGAGTTAAACCAACCAATCCGGAAAATCGTGCATTTTGAGTATACCCAGCATACATAGGCATGGCCACCGCAGCCAAAATACCGATAATTGCAATTACAATCATCAATTCAACCAGTGTAAATCCTTTTTGTTTTTTACGTTTTATCATCACTTTACTCCTGTTTTCATTAAGTGTTACTTTAAGTTTTTACAAATTCGTTACAGTAACGTACTGCAGTCGTTGTGCCATATTCTAGGCATTTTAACCAAACCCTTAATTCCCTGTGTTTTTTGAAATTTGTTTTGTGATGAAGTTTGCAGCAACTATTTTCAAATGCTTCAAATTTCTTTTTAATGCAACTTGTTACGAGAAAAAATCAACCGCTAGCTACTCAAAAACCTGCTCCGTTTTGTCAGTGTGTGACAATAATTGTCAGTGTGATTGTCACTTTATCAAACAACAACCCCGCTTTAAGTTGCGCGCCATTCTACTCCTCCTTAGCATCTTTTATCTGCTCAGCCTCCATTTTTTTTAAACGATAACGTAATTGCCGAAAACTAATCCCCAGTAACTTTGCTGCTGCGGTTTTGTTATACCGTGTTTTTTCCAGTGCAGCCTGAATCGCATCTTTTTCAATATTGTCCAAATAAGGATCAAGCTGCATGCTTGCATTATCAAGTGAGGCTAGCTCATCAGCATCAATCTCGGGCAATTTCAAATCAATTGGCTGGATTGTATCACCGTCACATAATGTCACGGCCCGCTCCAGTATATTTTCTAGCTCGCGCACGTTTCCAGGGAATGGATAATCACATAATATTTTTAACGCGGCATCACTGATACCGACAGCACCCTCTTCAACTGTATCAGATAATTTTTTCAGTAAAAAACTCGCTAGCTGTGGAATATCT
>JAOTSL010000169.1 GCA_029864945.1 Gammaproteobacteria bacterium | reverse complement strand
AACGGTAGGTGTTAAATGGAATTAATAAAGGGGCTGTGTTTCACCCCTTTATTAAAACAACAAAAAATATTTCTAGAAGTCGTAAACAACATTAGCTTGCATTGATGAATAATGATCACGAATCACGTATTCAACACGTGCAGATAATTTATTATCAATTTTATAGCCGGCACCAATCCCAAGCATCAACCCATCATCCTCGCCAAAATCAAAACCCGCACGGCCAATTGCTGAAACTTTTCCGTCTATTGCGTAATCAAATACCGCGTTCACCCAAAGCCCCCCGAGAGAATTGTCACAAATGAAACCAGCGGGACATTTTTTGATTTTAAAGTTACCGCTATTTGCATAACCAAGCTCTGTCGACAAACCAACTTTATCCACAATTTGAACATCGTCACTCAAGTCATACCCTGCAAAAAACTGGTACCCAAGAGCCCCGTCGTAACCGCCTGAATCAAAACTATTAAACGCCAAACCACCACCTGCATAAAACTTCTCTTCATAAAGCTCAAAACCTTGCGCACTTAAAGACACGCATGACATCATTGCTACAGAGGTAACCAAACCAAACAAACTTTTCACTTTATCTCTTCCTTATTTTTTATTAGGTGTCGACCAACCATCTACACATTTCCAACTTGCAGTGACTGATTCACTATCACAAAAGCAATTTCTATTTTCGCCCGTAAACTAACAAATACTCATGCGGCACTTTCATCCCTGATTCGGTGCTAAATTCATCAGCAAATTCAGAAATCTCATTTCTAACACTGGCGTGCTCAGATTCCGCTAATGCATCAAATTGTCGTTTGAGAATGTCAGACGATTCTATAAGAGACCAGTATTCGTCGAATGACTTAAAATCATAATTAAAATATTTTCGCTCTACCTGAAAATCGGTAAAGCTAGCCTGCTTTAATATATCATCGATAACCCCCGGCTCGCCGAGCGACGTCGCAATTGCCAGAGGTGGCATATCATCTGCCGAGACTTTACCCTTGAACGCCTCGTAACCCCAGGCCATCGTCGGCATCTTATCTCGTGCGCCCCAAACAGCGATAACAAATGACCCACCAGGTTTGAGCACTCGATACATTTCTTTCAGACCAGCAAGCGGGTCTTGAAACAACATTACGCCAAATCGACATATAATATGGTCAAAGGAATTGTCGGCATAATTCAGCTGTTCAACTGGCATTACATTAAACGAGATGTTTGTCAGCCCTTCTTTCTCAACTTTAGCTTGTGCGACATTGACCATACCTTCGGCGGCGTCGACACCAACAATATTTACACTACTTATATTTCTTGCCAGAGTTAAAGCGGGCTCACCTGTACCTGAGGCAATATCCAAAATTTTATCGCCGCTTTTCGACTCCAGTACGTCAAGCATAGCGTTGCCCACTGGTGCGATATGAGGCAACCACAGGTCAAATTTTTCTGCCATTTTATGCCAGTCTGGCTGACTATTATTACTCATGATTGAATCACCTTTGATCACCTATATAGAAAAAGGGAATTTCGTTAATACTCTAAAAAGATTAAGCCGCAGTATCAGCCTCAGTGGCTCCAGCATTAACCACAGTCTTTTCTTTTCCGAACGTGAGTACATCATCTTTGCAATCAATGAGAATTATATCGCCGGGCATAAACTTACCAGAGAGAATTTCATGAGCCAATGGGTTTTCGATACTGGATTGAATAGCACGTTTCAAAGGCCTTGCACCATAAACCGGATCGTAACCTGCGTGTCCAAGAAAATCCAGTGCGGCACTCGTTATTGTTAATCCCATTTCCCTATCAGCCAATCGATGTTCTAAATATTCCATCTGAATCGCCGTAATAGAGCGAATTTGATCTTGACCCAGCGGATGAAACACAACCACGTCATCAACACGATTAATAAACTCCGGCCTGAAGTGACTTCCAACCACTTCCATAAGTGCTTTTTTCATTGCACCATATTTATTCTCGTCAGTACCTGCATCAGCCGACATTTCCTGAATCAGTTGAGAACCCAGATTGGAAGTCATCACAATTACCGTATTACGAAAATCAACCGTTCGCCCTTGCCCATCTGTCAAACGTCCGTCATCCAAAACTTGAAGCAATACATTAAATACATCAGGGTGTGCTTTCTCCACTTCATCAAGCAAGACAACTGAATACGGCCTACGTCGAACAGCCTCAGTCAGATAGCCGCCTTCTTCGTAACCAACATAGCCTGGAGGTGCCCCAATTAAACGTGCAACAGAATGTTTTTCCATAAATTCCGACATATCAATTCGCACCATGGCATCGTCGGTATCAAACAAAAAATTCGCCAAGGTTTTGCTTAACTCAGTTTTACCAACACCTGTTGGCCCAAGAAACAAAAATGAACCATTGGGTTGATTCGGGTCAGACAATCCCGCACGCGAACGACGAACTGCGTTTGCAACTGCAAGCACTGCTTCATCCTGACCAACTACTCGCTCAGCCAGTTCGTCCTCCATTCGTAATAGTTTTTCTTTTTCGCCTTCGAGCATTTTCGAAACCGGGATACCAGTCCACTTCGCGACAACTTCTGCGATTTCTTCGTCTGTGACTTTATTTCTCATTAAAGTCATTTCGATTGTTTCAGCCTGCGTTGCTGCTTCGTGCTGTTTTTCCAGCGCGGGAATGCGCCCGTATTGAAGCTCGGACATTCTTGCTAGATTACTGGCACGTTTAGCGGTTTCCAGTTCCTGACGAGCGCGATCAAGCTCTTCTTTAATATTTTGCGCGCCATGTACTGCTGCTTTTTCTACTTTCCATATTTCTTCTAAATCTGAATACTCACGCTCAAGAGTCGTTATTTCCTGCTTGAGATTATCCAGTCGTTTTAGTGAAGACGTATCTGTTTCTTTTTTCAATGCCACTTGTTCAATTTTTAACTGAATCAATCGACGATCCAGCTTATCCATACTTTGTGGCTTTGAATCAATTTCCATACGAATTAAACTTGCCGCCTCATCAATAAGGTCAATCGCTTTATCGGGCAATTGTCGGTCTGTTATGTAACGATGAGACAACGTTGCCGCGGCAACAATTGCCGGGTCAGTAATATCAACACCGTGATGCACTTCGTATTTTTCTTTTAAGCCGCGAAGAATAGCAATGGTATCTTCCACTGTTGGCTCATCTACCTGTACTTTTTGAAAACGACGCTCTAACGCTGCATCTTTTTCAATATACTGTCGATATTCGTCCAGCGTAGTTGCACCAACGCAATGCAACTCACCACGGGCTAATGCAGGCTTAAGCATGTTACCCGCATCCATCGCACCTTCGCCTTTACCTGCGCCGACCATGGTATGTAGTTCGTCGATAAATAAAATAACTTGGCCTTCCTGCTTGGACAAATCATTTAATACCGCTTTCAATCGCTCTTCAAACTCACCCCGAAATTTTGCACCCGCAATAAGAGCCCCCATATCCAACGACAAAACTCTTTTGTTTTTTAATCCTTCAGGCACTTCACCATTTATAATACGTTGCGCAAGACCTTCAACAATTGCTGTTTTTCCCACACCCGGCTCACCGATTAATACAGGGTTATTTTTGGTACGGCGTTGCAATACCTGTATTGTGCGTCGAATCTCTTCATCACGTCCAATAACAGGATCAAGTTTACCCTGCTCCGCTCGTTCGGTTAAATCAATACTGTATTTTTCTAGCGCCTGACGCTGCTCTTCTGCATCAGCATTATCTACCTTTTCTCCACCACGTAATTCATCTATGGCTTTTTCCAGCGAACCTTTCGCAGCACCATTTTCGCGTAAAGCGTTTGCCAGGGCGCCTTTGCTTTCCAAAGCTGCCAGCACAAATAATTCGCTGGAAATAAATTTGTCTTTTCGTTTTTGTGACAGCTTGTCACAACCATTTAATACCCGACCGGCATCATTTGACAGATGAACATCACCATCCGAACCACTAACAGATGAAAGACCATCAAGTGCAGAACCAATCGCTGAACGAAGCCCTGGCACATTGACATCCGCCTTACTTAAAAGATGAGGAATACTTCCGCCCTCTTGATCAAGCAACGCAGCCATTATATGAACTGGTTCTATAAATTGATGATCACGGCCAATTGCTATGCTTTGCGCATCCGCGATCGCCATCTGAAATTTGCTGGTGAGTTTTTCCATTCGCATTTTCAATAATCCTCAAGTAATTTTATTCTTGTTAGTATTCTGGGGGTTTATGTGGCGTATTCAAGGCACATGTCAACAATATTACTCTTTTATTGTCAAAACTTTGAGTAATTCATTCTGCCCAAAAGACATAAATTCATTAAGTATTTTATTTTTTCGCCGATATCTAAGCAGAGAGTATTTCTCCGTGAGAATCGGCCTTAAGCACTTGAACTTAATGTATTTTTTAAAGCAGCCCGACCCTCCTCATTAATAACAAATCTAAAAAATGGATTTAGGATAACAATATGCGCATTTTAATCGTTGAAGATGACACTTTATTAGGAGATGGAATCAGGGTTGGACTTAGTCAGCAAGGTTACGCTGCAGACTGGGTTGAGGACGGATCTATGGCGCAGGCAGCTTTGCTCACGAACGAATACGACGCAATTATTCTTGATCTTGGGTTGCCTAAAATATCCGGGCTTGAATTACTGAAAGAAATTCGCAAAAACGGAAATAACACGCCCGTCATTATTCTTACCGCACAAGACGGTGTTGAAGACAGAATAGCAGGGCTTGATACGGGTGCAGATGATTACCTAACAAAACCATTTGACCTCGAAGAACTTACAGCCCGCCTACGCGCAATGATACGACGTAGCGGCGGCAGATCATCACCCGTTATCCAGCATGGAGACATAGTCGTTGATCCCGCATCGCACAGTGTGAAAAACAATGGCGTAGTAACTGATATTTCACCAAGAGAATTTACCATCTTGCAATTACTATTAGAAAACCAGGGACTAGTAATGTCCCGTAGCCGCCTTGAAGAAGGGCTTTACGCTTGGAACGACGAAGTGGAAAGTAATACTGTCGAAGTTCATATTCATCATATTCGAAAAAAACTGGGCGCAAAACTCATTCGCACTATTCGTGGCGTTGGTTATATTGTTGATAAATAGTAAATGAGGATATTTATAAAAGTTCACTGCTGATATAAAAATATGACTAGTTCAATACGTCGTCGCGCACTCTTTATAATCTTGCCATTAGTTACTGGTATTTGGTTGCTGTCTGCTTATATTAGTTATTACAATACCAAGCAAACCGTTTCTTCTTTTCTTGATACACAGCTCGCACAAAACGGGCAGGCTTTGCTAGCAATGAGTATGCACGAACTTGTAGAGCAGCTTCTTTTAAGCGAAACCAAAAATCCAATTGCAGAAACGGTAGAAACATCTTTATGGCAAGATGGATACCCACAAGAGAATCAAATTGCCTTTCAAGTATGGCTACACAATAAAACACTTACGCTACGATCTAAAAACGCACCTGAAACCCAAATGTCCAGTATAAAAAAAGGATTTGATACGGTATCAATATTTGGCAATCCGTGGCGAGTTTATACCGTTTCTACCACCGATAAGATTATCAATATCCAGGTTGCAATGCAGATTTCTGCGCATAACAGTATTGCAAAAAGTATTACAGAGCGAGTTATAACGCCACTCGTGTTTTTGCTGCCTATTCTGGCCTTTTTTATTTGGTACGGCGTTAATTTAACACTGCTTCCTATCAAACAAATTTCAATCGATTTGAACCAGAGAAAAACATCTGATCTATCACCTATAGACGAACTCAGAGCGCCAAAAGAGGCCCGTCCGTTAACCGCAGCAGTTAATCGTTTATTTTCACAATTGAAAACCGCATTTGATACCGAAAAACGTTTTACATCAGATGCTGCCCATGAATTACGCACACCGCTTGCCGCGTTAAAAACACATGCTGAAATTGCATTACAGGCCAAAGATACCGCAGAACAACAAAAAGCATTACGCCATGTGGTACAAGGCGTAAACCGGGCGACACGCTTAGTTGAGCAATTATTAACACTGGCTCGACTGGATCCTGATACAGGTTTTACAAATATCCGACGCGTTGATTTATTTATTGCTGCAGAAAGCGTCTTAAGTAACGAAGCACATTTAGCCATAGACAAAAACATTGAAATTGGACTCGGTGGTACGCGAGGGAAATTTGTCGCGGCAAACTATGACGCCATCTGCGTGCTAATGCGAAACCTGGTCGACAATGCCATTCGCTACACACCAAGAGATGGCGAGGTAGAAGTCAATATTGACAGAAGAGACAATATCATTATCTTATCTATAGCAGACAGCGGTCCAGGAATTCCTGAGGAAGAACGCAGTAAAATATTTAACCGCTTTTACCGAAGCCTCGGCACAAAAGAATCCGGCAGTGGACTCGGGCTTTCAATAGTAACTCGTATCGCCGACCTACATCACCTGAATATATCACTGGGCACGTCGCGATTAGGCGGCCTACAAATAGACATAGAGTTTACTGCCAAAGATTATGAGGGCACTAGTGAGCCAGTAGAATAATTTCCACCTGCAATGAAATCTCAATACACACTTTAATTATTCAATGCACGCAGACAACATTTCAAGATTTCATATTTGTAAAATTCAAGGGACTTGAGTAACCGCCCAGCACAGTTATTTTTTAACTTCGGGGTAAGGATATAGAACATCCATCGCCTCACTCTGATATGCATTCTGAACCAATCGCACATGCTCTCGCCTGAACTCTCTGGCATTGCTCAATCCACATGAGTGAGCCAGCTTATCGATTTCAATATTTACCCAGTGTGCATAGTTGGCCACGCGTTTGGCCTTATCATCAACAACTAGGCCGCGCTGCAACCGTTTATTATGCGTTGTTATTCCCGTCGGGCAAGTATCCATATGGCATTGTAATGATTGTATGCACCCCAGCGAAAACATATATCCGCGAGCTGAAACAGCAAAGTCTGCACCGGCACACAATGCC
>JAOTSL010000168.1 GCA_029864945.1 Gammaproteobacteria bacterium | reverse complement strand
AAAATCATTGCTGTACATCATGTAGTGCGTTGGTGAATAGTGGAGTTTACGGATATTCTGTGACCGTAAATAGAAAGACTCGGCCTTATTAAACTGCCCTTGAGTGTATAAAATATCTGAAAGTAAAGTGAGGTCTGTTGCTATTTTTTTATGTTTTAGGCCAAATTCATTTTTGTGGATATCAATAGCCGACATTATTTTTTCATGAGCTTTACTATAATCACCGGTTGCATAATTTAGCTTGGCCTGAGCGTAATAGGTGTCGGCAAATGTCGGGTTTTTTGAAGGAAATAATTGTTTTTGAATTTCAAGACTTTCACTTAACTGCGAATTGGCAATGGTGTAATTAGCCAAAAAGGTATTTATTTCGCCTAGTTTTCTTAGGATTTGAATAGTGTTGTTATCTGTTTGTGTTTTTTGAATATTGTGCAGCTCTTGGTATTTTACTAATGCTTTTTTATATTGAGACTGAAGTAAGTAGATGTTGGCAACATTGAATAAACCTTCGGTGTGCTGCTTACTACCGGTGCCATATTCGATTTCCATAATGTTAGCGGACTGCTCATATAATGGCATGGCCTCTTTATATTGTTCTAATTTTAGATATACGTTGGCTGTATTGTTTAAGTGAGGTATACGGGCAGGGTCTTCTTCATCTAGGATTGTATCCCATTGTAATAACGTTTCATTAAATAATGGTAATGCTTGTTTATATTTTTCTTGCAATACATAAATTGAAGCAAGTTGATCTTTGGTTTTGAGTTTGATTGGGTTGCTGTTACTTAACGTTGTACTATAGTTTTCAAGTATTCTGGCAATTAACTCTTCGGCTTTTGGATAGGATCTAAGCGCGATATAAATTTTAATCAGTCGTTCATATTGTGCTGTGAGTTGCTCACTGCCGGGAGAAAAGCTTCTTTCCCAAATAGATAATGCCCGTTCGTAATATTCTTCCGCTAGGGAGTATTTTTTATCTTTTAGGTAAAAGTCAGCAAGCGCGTTTATAAATATTGCTGTGTCAGGGTGGTGTTTGCCTAATACGTTGTTATGTAATTCAATTGTTTGCTCTAAACGTGTTTGCACATATTGTTCTGTAAAAATAAAAGAAAAATTTTCTTTTATGAAAGAAATGTAAATACTTTGTTTAGTACCGTTTTTGTTGATAGCGGCAGCCTTCAGATAATATTCGTCTGCTTTAACTGAATTAAGCTGAACTTGATTTAATAGACCAAGCCAGAAGAGCTTTGCTGCTTTATCTTCGTCGTTGTTTGTTAGGGCTGTTCTCAGCTCGGTAGTGATACCATTAAAATCAAATGCTTTAAGATCGGTTCGTTGTGCCTCTATCGTTTTTTTAAACGCACCGTCAGGGCTGGCATATGTCGCCATTTCATTTTTTAATTGACGGTAGGCATGATGCATTGTTGTCAGGTTTGTATCAGTCAGTTCTTTGTTTTGTGCATTAGCAATAGCTAAAAAAGCAGCTTTTTCATTTATTGTTAATTCGGAGAGGTTTGCTGTGGTGAGTATTGAACGTGTAGCTAGGTTATTAATATTAGTTTGCGATATTGATGTTTGTGGCTGTAAAGTTATTACTGGTGCGGAAGACTTAGTAGCAGAAGAAGGTGACTCGGAAGTAACCGTGTTTTCATTTGTGGGTTCAGAGGTTTTTCCACACCCGGTCAATGAAGTAAGTCCGATAAATAGGCTAGTCAGCCCGAATGTGAAAAAGGCGATTTTACCTATAAAGATTCTGGGCATGGGCATGATCCGTCATATTATTTGGGTGAACTTACGTGGCTGTTTGTTTTTTGTGCGAGTTTTGTTTGTGAACTTCTTCATGAACTATGGAAAACCCGCATTCAAAGGCAAAAAGCGAAATAGTATCAATGAGAAAATTTATTCTATCTGATTATATTAGAAAATTGCAGCTGAAGTAGTCAATTAACCTGGATAAATTTCCAATTACCTGGTTTAGCCCATATTCTTTTTGATTTTAACTGTTTGCTTTAGAAAGAATGCAGACCGAGTCCTTGGATTGTGCTTTCTTGGAGCAGGAAGTGTGGCGGCGAGTTCAATTGCCTGAGTTTTGGTTAAGTCTTTTGCTCTAACTCCCCAATATTTCTGGGCGGCGGCTTCTATTCCGTAAACACCTTGTCCAAATTCAGCAACGTTCAGGTAAAGTGTCAATATTCTGCTTTTTTTAAGGTTTTGTTCCATCGCAAACGTGAGTACTAGCTCGTGCCATTTGCGAAAAGGGTTGCGCGATGGACTCAAAAATAGATTTTTTGCAGTTTGCTGTGAAATAGTTGAGGCGCCATAAACAAATCGTTTTTGCGACCAATTGTATTCCATGGCTTTTTTGAAAGCCTCAGTGTCGATTCCATCGTGTCGATAAAAGTGAGAATCTTCCGCTGTTAATACGGCTCTTACTAGATTATCCGGTATATCTTCCCATTTAACGGTTTTCCAGCGTAATCGAGGGCGACTCCTGTCCTGCCAGCTGTCTCGTTGATATTGCTGAATAAACTGAGACTGCGGTATAGGACCATCAACGTACCACTTCCATTCCGGCCAAATACCGATCAAATACCCTGTATCCAGCAAAAATATAACGATGAAGATACGGGTTGACCAGATAACTGTTTTCCCGACCAGCGGAAATAGGGCAATAAAAGCACGCCATTTTTCTATTACAGCGGTCTTTAATCGCTTCCATCTTGGAATAGCGGATTCGGTATTTTTTTTAGCCATAAAAATCGATTACAAAGTGAAATGTTATGAGAAGGAGTCAAACACTATGCCGTATATTCGGCGATTTTGATATTTCTACTAATTTATACTCTTAGTGTAACAAATATTGAAACCTGCCCTTAAGATAATCTACTGAGTTGCCGCTTAATAGTGAGCATGAGATGAGTTTTGTCTTAATAAACTCATAAATATTACGCCTTTATTACCGGTGCGTGACCGAGAACCTATGGGTTGGTACATCAAAGATGAGTAGGAATTAAATAATGTCAAAGAAATCCGCAGTTGAAAAAACCTCTCAACGCGAGAATTTTATGAAGTCTGTTGATGAAAGAACGAATCTGGCAGGTGCTAATCGTCTGGAGGTTTTGCTCTTTAGCTTGGGATTTGATGAAAATACAGGCCGTGATGAAGTCTTTGGTATTAACGTTTTTAAAGTTCGCGAAGTGCTAAATACGCCGGTAATAACACGTGCTCCTGATATGCCGCCCGCGGTTGCTGGTCTAGTAAGTTTGCGGGGCGTTATGGTGCCTGTTGTAAATGTCGCCAAGTTTTGTGGCATGACGGTAAAAAAAGACCCCGGTATATTAATTGTGACTGAATATAACAAACAGACTCAGGCGTTGCTTGTAGATTCTGTCGAACATATCCTGCGTATGGAATGGAACGAAATAAAAGTGCCACCCCCAATGCTTGCGCATCAATTTGGCGGCTTACTGACAGCTGTTACTGAAATTCACGACAATAGAATTGTTATGATTCTTGATGTTGAAAAGGTGCTGGCTGAGACAGATCAGTTTGGAAAGGATATTGATGAATTAAAAGGTATTGATAAAATTGATGCGGATCTCACTATTTTGTATGCCGATGATTCGTCAATGGCAAGAAAGCAGATTAAACATACCTTGGATCATTTGGGCGTACAGCATATTGGGACGCGAAATGGCAGTGAGGCTTGGGCTGTGTTGATGGATTTAAAAGAAAGATCGGAATCACTAGGCAAACCAATTTTTGATTTTGTCACAGCTGTATTAACCGATGTGGAAATGCCAGAGATGGATGGTTATGTACTTACCAAAAAAATCAAAGCTGATCCGGTGTTGAGTGAGCTGCCAGTATTGATGCACTCGTCACTTTCTGCTGATGCCAATGTATCAATGGGTAAAGCAGTTGGCGCTGATATTTATGTTGCGAAATTTAGTACAAAAGAATTATCTGACGCTGTGAAACTTTTGCATAAGAAAAGCCTTGAAAGAGAAGCGCTCGCTAAAAAATAACAAGTATCAAATGTAGTATCGATTAAAAACGGAGATATAGGCGATACAATTTATGGGTATGATCAACACTGAAGACCTAGAAGAAGGAATGGTATTACTTGCAGACGTCAAATCAGGTAACCAGATATTATTAGCAAAAGGTGCTACTTTAAATAGCAAACATATTGACGTTTTTAAAAGCTGGGGCGTGGATGCAGTCGATATTGATGGCGCTGGCGACGAAGATTTAACAAATCAAAAGATTGAGCAAATATCACCCCAGGTTCGATCTCAAATGGAAGCAGAATTGAGAGAAAAATTTCGTCACGTTGATCGTAGATTTTATCCCGCTAAAGCATTGTTTAATGCTTGCCTAATATTAAAATGTAAATAAGTCGTATGTACTCAGATCCAAAACAACTGGTGAAGGACGTACGCGATATTTATTCCTTGCCAACGATTTATTATCGAGTTGATAAAGCGATTAACGATCCGGCAACATCCAATGCTCAAATTGGTAGTATTTTGAGTGAAGATGTGGGGTTATCGGCGCGTCTTCTTAAGTTGTCAAATAGCGCATTTTATAATTTTCCTTCTAAAATCGACACAATAACTGCAGCGATAAGTGTTATTGGTACAAAGCAGGTAAGAGATCTTGTGCTTGCTTCCTCGGTAATAAAAATGTTTGAAGGAATACCGGAAGACCTAGTGAAACTGGATTCGTTTTGGGCGCACTGTATCGGTTGCGGTGTAGTGGCGAGAGTGATTGCGGGAATAAACAGAGAACGTAATGTAGAAAGTTTTTTTGTTGCCGGTATTTTACATGATATAGGTTCGCTATTAATTTATTCAAAAATGGGAGAGAAGGCCACCGAGGTTATACGTTATGTTAATGAACATCAATGCACATTGCACGAAGCAGAAATGAAATGCATTGGGTTCACCCACACACAGGTAGGCGGGTATTTACTAAAACAGTGGAAACTACCAAAAAACCTGATCGAAGCGGTATATTATCACCATAGGCCGATTTCCTCGCGGTCTTATCCCGTATTTGCCAGCGCTATTCACATTGCAGATATTATAGCAACTGCCATGGAGCTGGGTGATGGCGGGGAGTTTTACGTGCCTGATTTTGATAAAAAAGCATGGAAGATGTCAGGCTTGAAAGATGATGCTATGAACCAAATTATCCCTAAAGTCAGTGGGCAGTTTGAAGAAATTATGAAAGTGATTTTTGAATGATTACTCAGGATGATAATATTCCCACCAGCTATCGCTATAACTAACAAAATCACGTAAAGATAGTTTTAACAAGCCAGATTATGTTTTATATTCAACTAATATGGCATCCTGAGGCAGTACGTTAGATATTTTTTTAATACCATGTACTGCGCCCCAGCTGACAATGGCTTGTCTAACGCCTTTATGTACGGTGTGTGCAGTATGTTTGTAACGATGATCTGATGGAAATAAAACTGCGGTGCCTGCCTTCGGCTTAAGTGTGTAATGAAAATTGTCAAAGCTGAGTTCGCCGCCCTCAAAATCATCATTGAGATAAATTAATAAACTCAGATCTCTATCGATAACTTTAGACCAGCTTCCGGTTTCCATGTCCATATTTTCGCTATCAGCATGTGAATTATAATATCCGCCAGGATTGTATCTTAGTATTTGGGGCGGTTCGTACCAATCCATTTTTTTTTCGATACATTTTTCTGAAAGTTCGATAAATGCTGTTCTGACAATTTTACTTACCGATTTATAAAAAACACCCATTTCAACACGTTCAGATTTTCGATGATCATCAAGCTTGTTTACAATGTTGTCCGGAGTCGATAGTTCACTATCAATAACAGTAAGTGGCTCGCTGAGTTGTTTGTCTAGGTGATCTTTCAATTCTTTGATGATTTCCGGTGAAAGGTAATTCTCGAACACAAACACTCCATAAGGAGGCGGACGTTTTTCTTCCATTGAGCCACAGCAGTTTTTAAAAAAAAATTCACTACCACAAAAACAGATATCAAGATGATCAGGTTGATAGTCCATTACAGGTCCGGTAGGGTCCATAATTAATTCGGGGCGTTTATCTGGGGTTGTTTCTTTTTTTGAGAGCCCGAATAATTTGCTAAAGAATCCTGGTTTTGAGTTCGAATTGTTGCTCATACTATTTCGCCGTCTGTATATTTATTTTATTATTCAACTGTACCCGTAATTATACCCTCAACTCTTTATCGATAAATCGAGAAGCGTTGTTTCGTATTCGAGTAATTCATTAAGCATTGTTATTTTATCCTCCGTAAGAGCGCCATCCTGTTTTAACTCATTGATACGATTTTTGTATTTCAATACCGTCATCCAAGGGTTATTTTCATTTGTTAGTCGGTCCAGACGATATTCGTTCCATCGAATTGTTTCATCATTAGTTAACAGCTCAGGGTAATTTCTTGCCCGAAACCGAAATAACATTTCATCAAGTCTATTATCGGCAAAATCAAAAGATTTATTAGCAAGAGAAAGTAGATCAGTTTTATGCACTTCCTGCATGAGTTTTTTATCTCTGTCACTAAAAAATGGGCCGCCGTATAACGATTGATCAGGGTCTGGCTCTAAATCGTCATTATCACTAAACTTATTTTTGCTAAATACATCTATTAACTTGTTCTCAAGGTCTTTCGCGTTTCTCAGTTGCTCTAGATGTTGATGGCTGGCGATTTTATCAATGCTTAAGCGTTGCTCAACATAAGCGTCAATTTTTGCAGGGACGATAACAGGGCACTTATTCAAGTGAATACTTTTGATGGCAAGTCTTTGCTGGCCTTCGGGTAAGTCTTGTGTTTTTGTATATAGACGCTTGCGAATTTCGTCTGCAGGAAGCGATAATAAATCGTCAGGGTTATATCGTAAATCATAACAAACAACCGCATTTGAATTTATAGGGTCCTGAATAAGAGGGACTATTAATGCTGTGCAAAAATAATCGGTAGAAAACATAGAAGAGGTATGTAGCACTGGTTTTTTGTTATGTATGTCCAGTAGTTTTGCGGTATTTCGCTTTTGTCTATTTTCAA
>JAOTSL010000167.1 GCA_029864945.1 Gammaproteobacteria bacterium | reverse complement strand
ACAAAAGGAACCGTTCGCGAAGCACGTGGATTTACTTCAATAATATAAATATCATCGCCTTTAACGGCAACCTGGGTATTCATCAAACCAACAACACCCAATTCTTTGGCCATCATTTTAATCTGTTCACGAATCCTGTCCTGAATCTGTGGAGAGAGAGAATAAGGCGGTAAAGAGCATGCCGAATCACCGGAATGAATTCCAGCCTGTTCAATGTGCTCCATGATGCCACCGATAATAACTTGCTCACCGTCACAGATCGCATCAATATCAACTTCAATTGCATCGTCTAGAAAAAGATCAAGCAATACAGGTGAATCATTTGAAACAGAAACGGCTTCGCGCATATAACGTTCGAGATCTGCTTCGTTATAAACAATTTCCATAGCGCGACCACCCAATACATAAGATGGCCTAACAACTAATGGATAGCCAATTGAATCAGCTAGCTTAATCGCCTCAGCTGGGCTTCTGGCAGTTGCATTTGCTGGCTGCAATAAACCAAGGCGAACAATCATCTGCTGAAATCTTTCGCGATCTTCTGCACGATCGATGGCATCAGGCGATGTACCAATTATCGGAACACCCGCTGCTTCCAAAGCACGCGCTAAACGTAAAGGTGTTTGGCCACCATATTGAACAATGACACCTTTAGGTTTTTCAAGATCAACAACTTCCAGCACATCTTCCAACGTCAGTGGTTCAAAATAAAGTCGATCAGAGGTATCGTAATCGGTAGAAACAGTTTCCGGATTACAGTTAATCATTATTGTTTCATAACCATCTTCACGCATGGCCAGTGCAGCATGAACGCAGCAATAATCAAACTCAATTCCCTGCCCTATACGATTTGGGCCGCCGCCAAGTACGATAATTTTTTCTCTATCGGTAGGGTTTGCTTCGCATTCTTCTTCATAGGTTGAATACATGTATGCTGTTTCAGTTGCAAACTCTCCACCACAAGAATCAACACGCTTATACACAGGCTTAACACCCATTTGTCGGCGATGGTCTCTTACAGCCTGCTCTGATTGCGCTAATAACGTGGCAAGCCTGGCATCGGAAAACCCTTTTTGTTTCAAGCGAAACATTTCGGCTTTATCAAGTCCACTTAATGAACCTGTTTTAAGAACACTTTCTTCTTCAAGAATATTTTCTATTTGTATCAAAAACCACGGATCAATTTTAGTAAGGTTAAATATATCATCCATTGTCATTCCAGCACGAAATGCATCAGCAATATACCAAAGGCGATCAGCCCGGGGTACAGCAAGTTCGTGACGCAACGTCTCCATTAACTGGGGATCATCTAACGCAATCTTTTCATCAAATCCGGAATTACCGGTTTCAAGTCCACGAATAGCCTTGTGCATAGACTCTTGAAAAGTTCGGCCAATTGCCATCACTTCACCAACCGACTTCATTTGGGTTGTTAGCGTTGCATCAGCTTGTGGAAATTTTTCAAAAGTAAATCTTGGAATTTTAGTTACAACGTAATCAATGCTAGGCTCAAATGACGCTGGCGTCGCACCACCGGTAATTTCATTTTGTAATTCATCCAATGTAAAACCAACAGCCAGTTTTGCTGCTACTTTTGCAATAGGAAAACCAGTCGCTTTAGACGCAAGTGCAGATGAACGTGAAACCCGAGGATTCATTTCGATAACAATCATGCGGCCGTCAACGGGATTAATAGCAAACTGTACGTTTGAGCCACCAGTATCAACACCAATTTCTCGCAGTACTGCCAGCGACGCATTACGCATGATTTGATATTCTTTATCAGTCAAGGTTTGAGCTGGTGCTACCGTAATCGAATCGCCGGTATGAACTCCCATCGCGTCAAAATTTTCGATTGAGCAAATAATAATGCAGTTGTCTTTGTGATCACGAACAACTTCCATTTCATATTCTTTCCAACCAAGCACAGACTCTTCTATCAATAGCTCATTGGTTGGCGAGAGATCAAGACCACGAGTACAAATTTCAACAAATTCTTCTTTGTTATAAGCGATACCGCCACCACTTCCGCCCATCGTAAATGACGGACGAATAATGGCAGGAAAACCAATGCGCGCTTGAACCTGTTCGGCTTCTTCCAAGCTATGAGCAACGCCCGCTGTAGGTGTTGGCAAACCGATTTTTGTCATCGCTTCTTTAAAACGAGATCTATCTTCGGCTTTATCAATAGCATCACTCGTCGCACCGATCATCTCTACGTTGTGTTTTTTTAATACACCTTCACGCTCAAGATCCAATGCACAATTTAATGCCGTTTGGCCACCCATGGTTGGTAAGATTGCATCGGGCTTTTCCTTCTCGATGATTTTCTCAACTGTTTGCCAATGGATAGGCTCGATATAAACGCTGTCGGCCGTACCTGGATCGGTCATGATCGTCGCTGGATTAGAGTTAATCAGAATTACTCTGTAACCTTCTTCTCTTAAGGCTTTACATGCCTGCGCACCAGAATAATCAAATTCACACGCCTGCCCAATTACGATTGGGCCTGCTCCAATAATCAAAATACTTTTTATGTCTGTACGTTTTGGCATAATTTCTTTTTACAATAATTTACTATTTCGAAAGAGACTTGGATTTGTCCATCATTTCTGCGAAACGATCAAACAAATGTTCTACGTCATGTGGGCCTGGACTCGCTTCAGGGTGCCCCTGAAAACTAAATGCCGGCTTATCCGTTCTTTCTATCCCTTGCAGGCTTTGATCAAACAAAGATACATGCGTTGGTCTCAAGTTATCCGGCAATGAAGTTTCATCCACAGCAAAACCGTGATTCTGACTGGTAATAGCAACCTGCCCAGTTTTTAAATCTTTAACCGGATGATTTGCACCATGATGACCGAATTTCATCTTTGCCGTTTTCGCACCACTTGCCAAAGCAAGTAACTGATGGCCGAGGCAAATCCCAAACATTGGGATGTCTTTGTCCAGAAGAGATTTAATTGCGCTAATCGCATAATCACATGGCTCTGGGTCACCCGGTCCGTTTGATAAAAACACGCCATCCGGATTCATTGCCAGTATATCGTTCGCGCTGGTTGTTGCGGGCACTACCGTAACGCGGCATTTACGGTTAACTAGTAATCTTAAAATATTACGTTTAACACCAAAATCTAATGCAACGACATGAAACTGAGCATCTTCAGCTCGTAGTTCAGCGTCATTATAAGCAGTTTCCAAATCCCAAACGCCGCTGTTCCACTCGTATTGTTTATGGGTGGTAACTTCTTTTGCCAAATCCATTCCCTTTAAGCCAGGAAATGCTTTTGCCTTGGCAATTGTAGCGCTTTCATCAATGTCATTACCCGTTACAATGCAGCCATTTAACGCACCTTTCTCACGAAGAATACGGGTTAAGCGACGTGTATCAATACCTGCAATACCGACAATATTTTGCTGAGTAAGGTATTCATTTAACGACTGTGTACTACGCCAGTTGCTATGAATCATTGATGCATCACGAATAACCAATCCGCTGGCGGCAATTTTGGGAGATTCCTCATCTTCTGGCGTTATACCAACATTGCCAATATGAGGATAAGTAAGGGTGACTATTTGTCGGCTGTAGGAGGGGTCGGTTAATATTTCCTGATACCCGGTCATTGCGGTATTAAACACCACTTCGCCAGTGGTTTCTCCATCGGCTCCAATGGATTCACCATAAAAAACACTACCATCTTCCAGTGCTAACAGGGCTTGCTGTTTCAAATTATCCCTCGCTGAATACACAGATACCCGGCGAAATCGAGTTTTCTAAGGCACAAGGGGACAATTTGAACGAATAAAAGCTTGTTCAAGGTCACTCTTTAAGGCCGGAAAACCCGTTATCGGCGGGTATTGAGTAAGTAAAAACAGGGTTTTACTTACTAAATTGATTAAATATAACTGTAGGTGCGAATTTTACTCATTCAGCCACAAACTGTCTATGCCGATTAACAGTAAATAGCGCTTTTCTTTCTTCTTAACGCATTGACATTTAGTTAATTCAGGTCAATAAACAAGCAGAATGGAAATTTAAGGTATTCCTTAAGTTAAGGCACCCCAAATATTTGTTCTGCCATAACATCAATGTCGCTTTCAGTAAGCGTACCAATATCAATCGCTTTATTTCGTAAAAATATCGATGTCGAGCCACTTAAAAAACCATTAGAAGATGGGTTGTAATCTTGCGTGATATATAAGCGATTAGCTATGATCCTATACGCCTTCATTTCCAAATGTTCGTTAAACAACATATCCCAGTTAACCTCGTTTACTCTCAGCGGCCTTCCTCGAACTGGATCATTCGTTTTCACATTAAACGTCACTTCCTGTACCTCTATATTTTGGCTACCATTGGTTAGTGCGATGGGTAAGTAACTTATGATACGACCAAATTGCATCGAGTGGTTTCTCGAGCTTTTATCAACACATATTCTGTCATCATAAAGAGGCTCTTCAATAAAAAAACCATCAAGGTAAAAGGCATAGGTTGATTTTTTAGAGTTAACCGAGCCAACACCTACACATTCAGACTCCCATACCCCCTCAAAAAAAAGAGAATCTGCCTGTAAATCTGCGTATCTTTCAATATATTTAAACTCCAGAACTGAAGTGGTTTTAGGTGTATCAACTATGACATTGTCATCAGTTTTACCAGCACCGCAACTGGCTAAAAAAACAGCGAAGTAAATCAATATACTTGAAGTCACACTGCGCATAATACGTATCCAATTAGTTTTATTTACATAGCTTGAACAAAAATACGCCTTTTTTTCTATCATTCCAGACTTTTATACTTATCCAGTGAAATTAAGATATTACCTACAAAAATCACAATCCATTACTGTCAAGGCAAGAACCAAAGTCTTACTTCGATTTACAATTTTGAACACACTCGTTAAAATCGCAGCACTTTTTCTCACCACCACCGGAATCCAAATGCCAATTACACACGTTATCGCTCATCACATTTCAAAACAAACGGATGATGACGCTGTTTTATTTTTACGAAAATCAGAACTGCCTAATAACCCACAACAAATCAGTCTTTTCGATTCTCTCAAAACCAGTTTAAACGCTCGTATTAGTCGAAAGCACGGCAGCTTCGATACCAATATCGAAACAGCGATTCTGGCAGCTGAAGTTGAGTCATTTATGAATGATAAAACGCAATTTCAGGCTTTGACTACTAATTTCATGAAAAAGCTTGAAGAAATATTAAATCAGCAAAACGGTGAGATAAATGCGCACTTTCTTTTTTTTATCGACACTGTCGAGCAACGCGATTTGCTGTACCTGTTCATTGTTAACCAAAACGAATACCTTACGTTTAACGACACATTAGAAATCACCCCCAGTTTTTCTATCGACACCGGAAGTTCACTCTGCGGGATAAAGCTAAATATAGATGACTGGAAAGAACGCCCAAAATACCACTACTTGACAATTGTCCCACCAAAAGGAAACGAAGTTCTTTCTGATGCACTTCACGATTTAAGCGGCTTCGGTAACAACATAGACAGGGCAAAATCGACTAAGGAATTTTTAGACAATCTGGATTCATTTTCACAACACATTCCGGCAGAAAAACAAAAAGAATTTAGAGAACAAGTCATCGGTTATTGTGAGGAGCAGGAAGCGAAAGATGAAGCAGTACATATTCCTACACTTTCGCAGTCAATCGAGGGTATCGATTGTGAAAAATTCATTCGTGAAATGCTACCGAATAACCCAGCACGTGCTGATGTTAGTGAGGATGATTCCGAACAAGAGTTAATGATAGATAAAGGAAGCTTACGCCGCTATATTAAGTTTTCTGGTCGTGACAAAGACTTATCTTTAACTTTTTCGACCAATCAATTAGACGAAAGTGTTTTTTATAATGAGAATGACGAGACACTAACGATTAAAAATATTCCGAAGGGGTTAAAAAAACAGTTGGTTTCGCATTTCAAACGACTGGCTCATGGGTCTTATAAATAAGAGATAGGCTCGCCCAAAAAAATTTCCTGGACATTGTTTTTCGATAATCGATTCAGAAAAAATACGTTACAACAGGCGGTTAAAAAGATTAAATCACGTGCAGCCAAAGCTGCTCGACCCTTGTCGCTTTCCAGAAACGATCAATCTTTTTTTGTCTGCTATACTGGTCATGAAACGAAGATTACACTTATTGGGATATATTCTGAATAATTGACGTTTAAATTATAATTATGGTCACGAATAAATTTATTGAAATATAGAGTGTAAAGAAGTTGATTCTAGAAAAGCGAGCCGTGAACATTAGGAAATACTTAAGCCCGACGAACTCACTTGTAGCGACCTTAGCAATATAACTACCCGCTTCTAATTTTTAAAGCGAGACCTGCAACCATGTATTATGGTGAGAAATTTAACAGCGTTACGCATTTAGTTGGCGCAGTATTAGCGGTAATGGGGCTCGGCTCTTTACTTACTATCGCCATTCAACAGAGTGACCCATTTTTAATTACAAGTTATGTAATATTTGGTTTAGCTCTTGTGGTGCTGTATACCATGTCTACGCTTTATCACAGTTTCCATCCGCCAAAACTTAAAAAAATATTTCAGAAACTAGGAGGTTGTCGGACTTAACCGTTTAAAGCGAAAATTCATGGGACCGAATCAGAATTTCTTATCATGTGAGGCGAATAGTGGTTCTATTTAACGAACATGATAGGAAATTCTGATTCGGTATCCATGAGTTTGCAGCCAAACAGTGTTAAGTCCGACAGCCTTCTAGATCACGTTTCAATTTATTTATTAATTGCGGGAACATATACACCATATATGCTGGTCTCACTCAGAGATGGTAATGGGCCGTTAATGTTAGGGGCTGTGTGGTTACTTGCTGCTATAGGCGTGTTACTTGACGTCTTTTCTTCGCAACGAAATACTACAAGTCCCAATTTACTTAGTTATGGGCTGGCTGTGTATGCTGGAGTATTCTAACCTGAGAGCCGCCATACCCGAAGCGGGCGTAATCTGGCTAACCATTGGTGGTATTGCTTACACTATAGGTGTTGTGTTTTACGTGCTGGATAATATGAATAAGC